>CANQOV010000014.1 GCA_947625575.1 uncultured Bacilli bacterium
CACTCAATATTCTTAAATAAATGAGTATCAAAGTTATTATTGTCTCCAGTTAAATCTCCAGTTGTTGTATAAGCTGTTGCATTGCTTTCAAAACCATATATATTATCTTTTAATTCCATACTTCTTATTTCTTGAAAAAATGCTGCTAAAGTTTTGGTATTATTTAATGTTACATCTGGCTTTATGACAATATTTGATGATTCTAATCCATTTTCAAATTTACCATACCAAAAGCCTGTTAATTCTTTATCTCCAAAAGTAAATGCCGGATGAGTATAAGTACTTACACCATTTAATATTTTCCCGTTTGTTTTATCTTCGCATAATTCACTTGTCCCATCAGAATTATTTATATTATCCATACACCTTACTGTCCCTGTTGTGTTGGTATCTTTTTCAAAAGTGATTTCTATTTCTTGTTCATTAGTAACTTCATTACCATTTAAGTTAGCATTAAATATTCTATATTTATATCTTGGTATCCATACCCACATGGTTGTTATCATATCCATATCTATTGATTGACCCGGTTTAAATTCATCTACAAAGTTGTAATATGATAGTAAACCTTTATCACTTACTTCTTCACCATTATATAATTCTGTTACTTCTTCTTCAGTTAAGGCTCTTTCGTATAATCTTACCTCTTGAAATGTAGCTTTATCATATTGAGCATAGCCTCCTGCCGAATTTGGCTCAGCTCCAATTGTAAATGGTACTTTTGGTGTTGTCATTTGTACAGATGCATCCCAGTGATAACTTCCGACTAATTCACCATTTAAATATAACTTTGCATCAGTATTATCAAACGTTGCAATTACTTCATATGGTTTATTTATTTCTATAGTTTCCGTGCTAGTTATTATTTTATAATCTGTTCCATCATGTATATAATAGTCTATTTTTTTTTTGCTGTTGGTTATAATAAGAGCAGTACCACTACTTTCTGTGCTTGAAATTAAACGAGGATCACTTAACATTTCATCAAGAATAAATTTTATAATTATTGTAAAACCATTTGAAAATTCTTTGTTTTTAAAACCTATATCTATGTAATCATCTTTTCCGTCAAATTTAAGTCCATTTGATACTTTTGTTGGCCCGGATATTGGAACATGATTCTTTTTTGGAGATAAATCATAAGCTTTTGTATTATCAAGTGTTATGGCATTGGCCCATTGTTTTTTATCATAATTGTACCAATTATCTGTAGTTGTTTTAATCCAACTTTCCTTTTCTTCATCATAGATTACTGGTATCATGTTATCTAACAATATTGGTGCATTGACATTTTGTTCTTCTATGTTTCCTGCTTCGACATTTATTCTAAATTTATAACTCTTTGGTTCGATTACTATTGGTCCATCTATTTCTCCAAGATTACCTAAATCTATGTTTTGTTCATTTATCCAACTTCTTAATCTATATGTATCCTTTGGATTAGAATATACTTTGGAAAATGTCATTGTATCACTATATAGTGAGTATTTATTATCTGTTTCTTTATATTTTTCTAATTCACTTATTTTTGTTGTTTTTAATACTTCTTGTTCTTTATTATTTACTATCTTTTTTAAATTTAATTTAACAGATTCCAAAGTTATATCTTTATCTTTTGATATCTCTTCTAAATATATTGTATAATCCAAACTACTTCCTTTTTGATATTTGCCTTCAATAGTAAATTCAAAGTATGGAACTTCTTTTATTGCTTCTTCATCACTTTTATACATATTTACTACATTTAGTTCATTACCTTCTTTAAAGTGTAATTCAAATCTTTCTGTTCCAACACTATTAATTTTACTTCCTAATAAGTTTGCTCTAAAAAGAGCATAACTTGTTCCTACTAATAACAAAGTTAACACTAATCCTCCGATTAGAATTATATTTTTTCTAGTTGCCCCCCCCCAGACTATTTTTTTATCTTTCATAGAATCCTCCATTTTGACATAACAAAAAATGTGTTATTTTCTATTTATATAATAACACATTTTATTTTTATTTGTCATTAATTTTAAGTAAATCATCTAAATTTTTTACTTCTTCTTTAGTATTAGAAGTCATTTTATCTTTATTAAACAAATAATCATATCTAAATATAATAAACCCCTTATACTTACTAAGATTTCTTCCTATAACTATCTGTCTTTTTAGAATATCAGTATTATCTATCCACTCATCTTTCCCTGTTAAAGCATACTTATCTTCTACTCCACTTTTATATAAAGCTAAACTTATATAATAAGAAGTCTCATTTTCTATTAAATTATTCCATACTTTAGAAGTTTCTATATAAGGTTTACTACCATTTAAAAATCCATAATATATCTGAGGAGCAACATAATCTATATATCCCTCATTTTTCAAAATATCCACGATATCTAAATACTCTGTATTTAAATTATTTTCAATATTCCCTGCTGGAGAAATACCTACTAAAACATCTTTTTTAATATCTTTTACTGTCTTATAAGTCTCTTTTATTAACCTTTTTATATTATCTTTTCTATAATCTTCAATAGTAACATCATTATTTATTTTATACTCTTCATAATTATCTAAATCTATTGTTTTATTAGGATAAAAATAATCATCATACATAACCCCGTCTACATCATAATTACTAACTAATTCTACTAAAACACTCTTAATTAATTCTAACACCTCACCATCAGCGGGATTTAAATAACTATACCCTTTATAATCTTGTATTTTATTAGTATCATACCAACTATAATATTTAGCCATAGAACTAACTTCATCTTTATTCCTCAATCTATATGGATTTAACCAAACATGAACTTTTATATTATTTTCATGACTTATCTTAATAAAATACTCTAAAATATCTAAATCTAATACCCCATTTTTACTAATATTATTAGAAACAGGATATATATCTGATTTATAAATAACATCTCCAAAAGAAACAACTTGTAAAAATATCGTATTTAAATTAAAACTTTTTACATTATTAATTATTTCTTCTATTTTTTCTTTTTTACCCTCTAAATCACTATTTAATAACAAAGGTTTGTAATCAATATAAGAAACAAATACCCCTCTTACTTCCTCTTCTTCCATATCATATTCTATAACTTTTTTAACTTCCATTTTACTAACAAAATAAACTATAAAACACAAAATAATTGTAAAAATAAGACAAATCTTTATTTTCTTCATCTTTTATTAAACCTTTCTATTAAATAATCTTTTTCTGTCATATAACTATTATTATAAAAAACTATATGTGTTCTTTCTTTATACATATTATCTTTATTTTTAATTAATTTCTTTCTTTTAAAATTATAATTATCTAAATATCTTTCTAAAAGAAATCTATTATATAAATAATCTTGATTTTTATAATAAATAATAGCTTCACACCCAATTAATATAATCATTAATATTAAATTAATATTTTTTACATTTAATATTAAGATTAAACTAAATATTATAGAAAAAACTACTACTAATTTATTACCTTTTTTATAAGGTAATAAATAATTAACAAAAATATTAAATAACTTACCCCCATCCAAAGGATATATAGGTAATAAATTAAATAATAAAAGAGTATAATGATAACTTTTAAAAAGTAAAAAATCTCTCATATTTATAATCCCATTTTTATATAATAACCCCATTATTAGATAATATATTATTTGAAAGACTGGTCCACTTATTAATATTAATAATTCTTGATATAATTCTTTATTTAATTTTTCTCCAAATTTAACACAACCTCCAAAAGGATATAAATTAATACTACTAATATTCCAATTAAATACCCTAGAAGCTAAAATATGTCCTATTTCATGAATAATAATTAAAGAAAAAATAATAACAAACTCTTTATATAAACCCGTTAAAGCTATTAAAATAACAAAAGGATAATTTAAAGGATTAATCTTTATTTTACAAAAGATAGTCTTTATAATCTAAATACTTCCCATCTTTTTCATAAACTAAATAAAGATTTTTATCCACTACTTCTCCTAAAAATTCCCCTTTTTCTACATAATCATATAAAGTAACATTAAGATTAGAAACATTACCATACCAAATATTTATTCCATTTTCTCCTTGAATAATAACAGTATTATTATAATTATCTTTATTCCCAATAAAAATAACAACACCACTATCTAAGATAGGAACTAAATAATTATCCCCAACTAAAAGACTAACCCCATCATAATAAATATTACTATCAGTATATTCTAAATCCTCTAAAAAAACTTGTTTTGTTTTTTCACTACTAGGTAACAACTTACCAAAATATTTTTTATATAAACTATTTATATAAGCAAAATTAATATTATGTTCATATAAAATTTCATGTATTTTATTAGAACTATTCTTATCCATTTTTAAAATAATAAGCCCTATTAATAAAAAGACAATACATATTAAAATCTTTTTAAATAATCTTACTAAAAAACTACTCTTCTTTTTTAAAGACTGTTCTTTTTTTAAATATTTGGCTACTGATTTATATTCTTGCATCTTATCACCCATTAAAATATATGTGAAAAATTATATTATAAATCAAACAATTTCCGACTATTTATTAAAGTAAAATAACAAAATATAAAATAAACTATATTTATAGGTAAAATATTTAAAATACTTCTAATATTTATTGTATTTTTAAATATTACATACCCAATTAAATTATAAAATATTCCATATAAGACTAAACTAATTATTAAAAACAGCAATAATTTACCAAAATTAAACCTATCTTTATAAACTAAAATAAAATAACCACATCCTAAAGCAAAAAAAGTATTAAATAAGAAAATATCCATCTTAAAATCATATAATAAACCTATAACTATAACCATTAAAATATAGACTATCTTATTATTTAATAAATAACCTAATATAATCACACTAGGAATAATAAATAATGGTAAAAGAAAGTTAAAATCACTATTTAAAAAGATAATACTTTCTAATAAAAAAGAAATAATAAAACTAATAACTAAATATAAAACTGTTCTCATATCTTTTCCTTTAAAACTGCAACATAAATTAAATCATCATAATTAATATTAGGTTTTATATAAATAATTTTCCCCGTTTCATAACTATTATTTTCTATTTTAACAATCTTTCCAATTTCAAAACCTTTTTTATAATCATTAAACCCACTTGTATAAATAGTATCTCCTACTACCACATCATCATAATTACTAATTCCCTCAGCAATAAATCTATCTTTTTCAAAATAATTAATAGAAATATAATAATTTTTATCTTTCATAATTATTCCCGATAACTTATTATTTAAACTAACACTAGATAAAAGCTCTACAACTGAAGTTTTTTTACTAACTTTCTTAATCTTTCCTACAACACCAGAAGAAGTAACAACCATAAAATCAACCTTAATACCGTCATCTTTCCCTTTATTAATAGTTATACTATTATACCAATTACTATCCCTATCAATAACTTTAGCACTCAAAATATCATAAACATTATCTAACTTTTCTAAATTTAAATTACTCTTAATAAAATTAATCTCTTCTTCCAACATCTTAAAATTATTACTTTCTAACTTTAACTTTAAAATCTCTTCTTTTAACAAATCATTTTCTTCTTCCAAAGTATATATATTCTTAAAACATAACAAATTAACAAACAAATCTCTAATCTTATTATTAGTCAAAACTATCTTTTCTTTAACATATAAATACCAATTACTCTCATTAAGTCTAAACTTTATTCCCAATAATAAACCACAAAAGCAAAAAACAATCAATACTATTAAAACAGGATACCCCTTTAATTTCTCTTTCCTTTTTTTCATAATTACCTCATTAAATCACTATCTTCAAAAAAACTATAATAAGAATCTTTCCCAAATATTAAATGATCAACCAAAGGTATTTGTTGCAATTTTCCTATATCAATTAAAGCCTTTGTAAACACAATATCATCATTTGACGGCATAACATCTCCACTTGGATGATTATGCATACAAACAATCGAAGATGCTGACAATAAATATGCCTCTTTAAATATCTCTCTTGGATGAACAATACTTCTATTATTGGTTCCCATAAATAACAACTTCCTTTCAATTAATTCTTTTTTATTATTCAAATAAAGACAATAAAAATATTCTTGATCTTTATCAATAAATAAATGTTTATTATTGTCATATATCTTCTTTGAATTATTAAGTTTTAACTTCGTATCATTATCACTAATTGCATATATTCTTTTACCAAGTTCTACTGCTGCTAACAAAGATGTTGCCTTTGCTCCCCCAATTCCTTTTATTTTAAGTAAAGCTTCTTTATTAATTGTTGCTAATTTTCTAATAGATTTAATTTCATTTAAAATATTAATAGCTAAATCTTTAGCATTACCGTCTTTAAAACCCGTTCTAAATATTAATGATAAAATTTCCACATCAGATAAATTTTCTTTTCCAACTGTAAATAATCTTTCTCTAGGTCGTTCTTTAACTGGCATTTCTTTAAGTTTCATAAAACTACACTAACTCCTTATAATTAGCCATAACAATAGCCTCTAAATCTAAAATATCATCTTTATTGGAAGCAATATCTACTACTTTATCATATTCTCCAAGTATATTTAAAAATGTCAAATTATCTACTAATTTTTCTTCTATTAAAGAATTATCATAAAACTTAGAAATCTTTTCTGCAATCAACTTATTCTTCGATATTCCTCCATATACATAATAATTATTAGCGTCTTTTAAATACAATAAATCATCGCTATAACTAGAAAAATCATTTTTATTAGAAGACTTATCTATTAAAACAAAATAAACAATCTCTCCTGATTGAAAAACATCTTCAGTCTTTAAATCATACTCATTAAAAAATATCTTTCCCAAAATAAGTCCTAAAAATATTGATAACAAAACAGGTACCAAAAATCTATATTTCATTTATATCACCACCACTAATGTAACAATATATCTTCTAAAAAAATGTCGAAAAAAAAAGAAGTTAGAAATTAATTTAAATTTTCTAACATCTCTTTTAATTCTTTTTCTTCACTTTCTAAAACATCTTTTTTAGCAATTTTTTCGTTAAACCAATCTGGTAATTTTTCTTTACTTTCTACTACTTTAGAACTATTCTTATTCTTCTTTTTATATTCGTTTATACACTCTTCCATTGCCCTAAGTGCTGTTTTAATACCTAATCTTTTCCAATTACTAGCAATTGATAAAACATAGGCTTTATTTAATTTTTGATTATTTACTTTTAAAACATAATCTAATAAAACATTAACAACCTCAGGTGGTAACTTAAGATCTACTAACAAACTTTCTATTAATTGTAAATCTCTTAAAATAACTTTTCCATCTTTATATTTACTTTTAATAAAAAGATAAGGACTTGTATTCTCAAATATATATAACATCTTTTCTTTATTTGAAGAAAAATTACTAACTTTCTTTTCTTTACTAGTTTTTTTATTATATACCAAAGTTGGTAATCCCCCTTGATTATTAAACTGATAAAAATTCCTAGCACTCTTTCTTAACGCTTCTTTATCAATACTTCCACTTTTAGTTAAATTAGCAATAATCAAACTTTGCATTGAACTAATATCTATATTATAGATAAAAGCTAAATTTGTAATTAATTCTTTAACTTCTTTTGTAAATAACTTTTCATTAATAATATCTTTACCAATACCTGATAATAATAAATCAAAATCTATCTCACTAATATTTAATTTTGCTTTCTCTTTATAGATCAAATCTTCATTTTGAAAATAAGAAGAAGTAGCTACAACTGAAAAAACTTCATCAAACCTCTTAGAAATATTTTTATAATTTTTTAAATTAATTTTTGGTACTTTATAAAAATTAACTATATTTTGATACTCTTCTTTACCAATAGTATTATAAAGTAAAACATTTAAAATAGGATGATTTAAAAATTCTGTATAAGATAAAGGGTTATATAAAACATAAATATAATTATTACTATTATCTTCCCTTAAATATACTTCTAAAAGTCCAACAGCCTCTAACTTTTCTTTAGCTTCCTCCAAACTATTTAATGAACACTGCATAACATTAATTAAATGGTGATGACTAAAAACTTCTGAAATAATTTCTTTTTTCTTTAAATCATTAACCAAAGTACAATATAAACAAACAGCTCTATCTCCAATAATAGGTTGATATAACTCTCCCAAAACTTTAAAATCTAAATCTGTAAGTAAACTTTTATTGTATACAGTATAACTATCCATTGGTAAAACCATATTATCACCAATTCCATTATACAAAAAATATTTAAAATTTCACACTATATTTTGAAAAACAATTAACTTTTTATTCTTAATTTTCTTAAAATCTTCTTCTAACACCACTTTTGAAAATTCACATAATTTAAATAAATCATCTTCTTTTATTAAATTAACATCTATATAATATTTTCCATTAGCTAAATAAATATCTTTATAATTTTTAATCAAAAAATAATCATCAATTTCTAAAAACATCTTACTTTTAGGATAAATAGTAATTTTTAAATCCACTAATTCCTTAAAAAGTTCTAAATCATCTTCTTTAATAATCTTTATTATAAGTCCAAAACTTTCATTATAATAAACTTTAACTATATAAAATCCTGAAATATTATAACCCTTTCTTTTTAAACTTAACATTAACTGTTTAATATAGTTTTCTACTTCACTATGACAAGATATATCAAAATTAATTAAAGATTTAAAAATTTCTACTTTTATTTCCTCATCAATTATTGAAAATTTCAAAAAAATCACCTAATTTATTGTATGTAAAAAAGCCTATTGTGTTTCCACATAAATTAGGCTTTCTATCTCTTTTAAAATCTTGTCTTTACCTTCTCTAGTAAGACTAGAAAAAACTATTAAATTATCTTCTTCATCTAGTTGTAATACTTGTCTAATCGTCTTTTCACATTTTATTTTTCTACTGTTGGATACTTTATCAGCTTTAGTTGCTACAACTGTTACTGGCAAATTATAATACTTTAAGAATTTATACATTAAAACATCATCATCACTAGGTTTATGCCTTAAATCAACCAACAAATAAACTTTCTTTAATTGTTCTCTTTTTTCCAGATAATCTTCAATCATTAATCCAAACTTCTTTTGTTCTTTTTTACCTAAAGAAGCATACCCATAACCAAAAACATCTACAAAATAAAACTCTTCATTAATTAAATAAAAATTTAAATTTCTTGTTTTCCCAGGAGTCGCTGAAATTCTTGCTAACTTCTTTCGATTGGTAATCGAATTAACAAAACTAGATTTTCCAACATTACTTCTTCCCACCAATAAAAACTCTGGTAAATTACTAGTAGGATACTGACTTCTTCTTACTGCACTTACCTCTAAATTAGCACTAGTTATCTTCAAATCACTTCACCACTTTCAATATATTCTTTACATAATATATCCAAATCTTCCACTAGCTTATCAACTTCTAAAAAAGAACTTACTCTAGCACCTGCTGCTAACTTATGACCTCCACCATTATACTTTTCAGCCACTTTATTAATCTCTGGTCCTCTAGATCTTATTGATATTCTAATAACCCCATTTTTCTTATCTTCCACTGCTGTAAGCCATACTAATAGCTCATTTATATTATTAAATTCATTTATCAAATCTCCAATAGATAAGGTATCAACTTGATACTTATTAATAACTTCATCTTCTATCTTACAACAACCAACATAATGTGGTGATATCAAAATATTATCAATCATAAAACCAAATAATTTTATCTCCATTAAAGGTCTTTTATACAAATTTTGATAACACTTACTAATATCAATATTATAATTCTTTATAAGAGAAGAAACACTATCAAAAGTTTCATCTGTTGTATTATTAAACAAAAATCTATTAGTATCCGATACCATACCACAAAATAATATTTCTGCAATATCTTTATCCATTAATAAATCAGTATTATTAATTAAATCACAAACCATCTCAGAAGCACTAGACTTCTTATCATTTATAAGTTCTATATCACAAAAACTTTCTATAAATGGGTGATGATCGATCTTTATCGAATAATCATACCTATCCAATTCTGGCATATCAACTCTTTTTTTATCTGGTGTATCTAAAACAATAAGTAATATTTTATCAGCATTAGTAAATACAAAAGACTTATCTAACTTTCCCATATAAGAAAATCTAACCGTGCCATTTCCAATTGCATATACTTCCTTTTCTGGAAAAGTAAGAAGAATTGACTTTTTAAGAGCCATTTCACTTGCCATTGCATCAGGATCAACTCTTACATGTCTTGCAATAACAATATTATCGTATTCTTTTATTTTTTCATATATTTCTTGATATATTTTCATTAACATCACTTTCTATACTAATTTATAAGTTTCTGTAGCAATCATCAACTCTTCATCAGTAGGGATTACATAACAAGCTATCTTAGAATCATCAGTAGTTATCTTAGTTAAAACACCTCTTGTATTATTAGCTTCCAAATCAATTTCTACTCCTAGTACTTTTAATCCTTCCAATACTTGTTTTCTAAATTCTATAGAATTTTCTCCAACACCTGCAGTAAAGATAATAGCGTCAGCTCCACCCAATAAAACATAATATTTAGCAATATAATCTATTACTCTTCTAACATACATCTTTTGAGCAAGTAAACATCTTTCATTTCCCTCTTTTATACCTTTTTCTATATCACGAGAATCACTACTTACACCACTTATTCCTAATAGACCACTTTCTTTATTTAATATGTTATCCACCTCTTTCATAGATAAACCTGTCTTATCCATGACATATCCTAACATACTAGCATCTATATCTCCACAACGTGATCCCATCATAATTCCAGCATTTGGTGTAAATCCCATAGATGTATCAATACATTTACCATTTAAAATAGCACTTATACTACCACCATTTCCAATATGACAAGTAATAAGTTTAGTATCACTTCTTCCTAAAATCTTATTCATTTGCCAAGACACATACTGATGACTTGTTCCATGGAAACCATATTTTCTAACCCCATAATCTTTATACCATGAATATGGAACAGAATATAAATAAGCTTCCTCGCTTATTGTTTGATGAAATGCTGTATCAAAAACTCCAACATTAACACAACTTGGAATCTCTTGTTCAAAAGCTTCAATTCCCACAAGATTAGCAGGATTATGTAAAGGTGCTAAAGGAATAAGTTCTCTTACCTTTCTTTTAACATCTTCTGTTATAACAACAGATGAAGAATAAACATCTCCACCATGGACCATTCTATGTCCAACAGCTTTAATTTCATCTAAACTATCAATAACATGATTATTAATTAATTCTAAAGTAAGTATTCTAACCGCATCTTTATGATCATTTAAAACAGCTTCTTTAGTAATCTTCTCCCCATTTAATTTAATAGTATAACAACTACCAGCAATTCCAATTCTTTCAAAAAGACCAGATACTAATACTTTTTCTTCTGGCATCTCAAACATCTTAAATTTTAATGAAGAACTACCAGCATTTACAGATAATACTTTCATAAATAACCTCTTTTCTAACAATAATATAATAACATAAAGTCTACACTTTATAAAGAAAAAAATAACAAATCATCATACAATTGTTATTTTTTATCCAAAATTATCCATGTGTTCTAACCAAGATAACATCACTGCCAATCTTAGCAATCTTATCCCAAGTTATCTCATATTCCTCATCTTTCCTAGATCCAAACTTCAAAAATCCCCCTTTATTAACCTCAACAACAAAAGATAACAGTTTCCCCTCACTATCTAATTTAACATCAATAATATTGCCAACTTTTCTTCCCTCTAAATCAACAATATCTTTCTGTTGTAACTCTGATAAACGCAAAACAAACATCACCCCTAAAAAATTATGTTAAATCCTATAAAAATATACTAAATTTGTTTTTTTACTCTAACTAAAGCATTTTTTTCTAACCTTGATATTTGAGCTTGAGAAATACCTAAATCATTAGCAATCTCCATTTGTGTTTTCCCTACAATAAATCTTTGATCAATAATATATTGCTCTCTTTCTGGCAAACTTCTTAATGCTTTATCAACCGCTAATCTAACATCTAAATCTTTATTTTCTTTCTTATCTTCAATCTGATCAAAAACATATATCGTATCTCCTCCGTCATTATAAATAGGCTCAAATAAACTAACTGTAGGTTTTAATGATTGCATAGCCAAAACTACATCATTATAACTAACACCCAATGTTTTAGCAATCTGTTCAAAACTTGGCTCAATCCCATGTTCCATAATATATTCTTCTTTAAATTTTAAACTCTTATATGCTATATCTTTAATACTTCTTGAAACCCTTAAACTATTATTATCTCTTAAATATCTTTTAATCTCTCCAAGTACCATTGGTACACAATAAGTAGAAAACATAACCCCATAAGATAAATCAAAATTATCAATAGCTTTTAATAAACCAATACACCCAACTTGAAACAAATCATCCATATTTTCATTTTTATTATGAAATCTCTGTAAAATAGACAAAACTAATCTAAAATTACCCTCAACTAACCTATTTCTAACCGATAAATCCCCCTCTTTTAATTTTTTAAACAACGCTTCCATTTCTTCTTGAGTTAAAACTTCAATATTACTAGTCGTTAATCCTGTAATCTCTACTTTATGTTTAGCCATAATTATCACCCAAATTAATTATGAGAAAATAATTAATTTTTTATACAATCATCTATTAAATAAAGACTTTTTTAAAGAAATCTGATACAATTATAAAGAAAGGAGTCCCTATGAAAAAAAACTCATTTTTAGAAGGAACTATAATTGCTTCAAGTGCCATAATTATTACTAAAATAATTGGTGCTTTATACGTAATTCCTTTTTATTCAATAATTGGAGAACAAGGAGGAATACTCTATTCCTATGCCTATAATATCTATAATTTATTTTTAAATATCTCCACAGCAGGTATCCCTGTTGCTATAAGTATGTTAATTAGTGAGTACTCTACTTTAAATAAACAAGACGCTAAACAAAGAACTTATAAAATAAGTAAAACTATTATCTTAATCTTTTCTTTATTAGCTTTCTTAATCTTGTTTTTCTTCTCAGACTACTTTGCTTTATTTTACTTAAATGGTATTCAAACCCCAGCTTATTTAAAAAATGTTAGCCTAGTAATCAAAGCTATTTCATTTTGTTTACTAATTACCCCATTTTTATCTGTATTAAGAGGATATTTACAAGGAAACAAAATAATTGCTCCCACATCTTATTCTCAAATAATTGAACAGATTACTCGTATAATAATAGTTATATTTGGCTCTTATGTTTCTATAAACTTATTAAAAACTTCTATTCCTGTAGCAGTATCTGTTTCTTTAACCGGAGCTTTCTTTGGAGGTTTAGTAGCCTATCTTTATTTAAAAATTAAAATAAAAAAAGATAAAGAACTCTTCAAAAAACCAAGTATAAAAGATAACATTACCAACAAAGAAATAATAAAAAAATTAATAACATACTCTATCCCTTTAATATTAATTTCCATAATAAGTAACCTTTATGATCTAATAGACTTAAAACTAGTAATCAAAGGACTATACTTAATAGGATATGATGCCGAAACAGCAGAATTAATCTCTAGTATCATAGCTACTTGGGCTCCTAAAATATGTATGATTATAACCGCAGTAGCTATGGGCCTAACTACTAGTTTAATACCACATCTAGTAAGTAGTTATACTAAAAATGATTTAAAAGATGTTAACACCAAATTTAATCAAGCTATCTCTACAATAATATATATAACTTTACCTATGGCAATTGGTTTATTTATCTTATCAAAACCAATCTATACTATATTCTATCAAGATAACTATTATGGCTCTCTTCTATTAAAATATTTAGCAATCCTAACTATCTTCTCTGGTGTATTAACTGTAATGAATACAGCCTTACAAGGTATGAAAAAATTTAAAATAATCTATCTTAACTCTTTTGTAGGAATACTAGTTAATACCTTACTTGATATCCCTTTAATACTACTATTTAATAAAATAGGAATCTACCCTTTCTATGGTACTATAACTGCTACCATAATAGGTAACTTAATATCTTATATAATAATTATAAAATACTTAAATAAAAACTTTAAATTTAAATATAACTCTATCTTTAAAGTAATAGCAAAAACTATATTATCTGGACTAGTAATGACTATCGTATTAATCCTATTAAAACAAATACTACCTCTAGAAGGTAATACTATAACGTTAGTATTTAAAGTAGCAATATATGTCTTAATAGGTGCCATAACTTATCTATTAATGTCTATAAAAACTAAACTTTTAATAGATGTCTTTACTAAAGATTATCTAGATAAAATAAAAACAAAATTACACATTAAAAGCTGTTAATCTAACAGCTTTTAATATTTTAATAACTGATTTAATTCCACAGCATATTCCATAGGTAATTCTTGTTTAAACTCATCAGTAAAACCTAACAAAATTAAATTAATAGCTTCTTCTTTTTCTAAACCCCTACTCATCAAATAAAATAACTTTTCCATACTAATTTTCGATACCGTAGCTTCATGTTCTAAACTGCTAGTAGTATTACTACAAATATCCACTGGATAAGTATTACTAATTGAATCTTTATCTAATATTAAAGTATCACATTTAACTAAAGCAACAGAATTACTAGCACTTTTTTTAATTTCTACTTTACCTCGATAATCACTTCTTCCTCCACGCATTGCTATACTTTTAGCAACTATCTTACTAGTAGTATTCTTTCCAATATGAATCATTTTAGCCCCAGTATCTTGATATTGTCCATTTTTACTAACCCCAATACTAATACATAATCCTTTAGCATAATCTCCTTTTAAAACACAACAAGGATACTTCATATTCTTCTTACTACCAACATTACCGTCAATCCACTCCATACAGCCATTACTTTCCACAACTGCTCTTTTAGTAACCAAATTATAAACATTATTAGCCCAATTCTGAATAGTAGTATATCGACACTTACTATTTTTTCCAACATAAATCTCTACCACAGCAGCATGTAAATTACTATCAGAATAACTTCTAGCAGTACAACCTTCCATATAATGTAACTCGCTATTATCATCAACAATAATTAAAGTTCTCTCAAACTGTCCTAAAGATCTCTTATTAATTCTAAAATAACTTTGTAAAGGTCTATTTAAATGTGTATTCTTAGGTATATAAATAAAACTACCACCGGAAAAACAAGCCCCATTTAAAGCCACAAATTTATTTTCATTAGGCGAAACAATCTTAGAAAAATATTTAAATACTAATTCTGGATACCTTTTCATAGCATCTTCAATCGAAGTAAAAATAACGTTTTTCTCTTCCAACTCTTTAATCATATTATGATATATAACTTCACTTTGATATTGTACTCCAACCCCGTCTAAATAGCACTCACTATCAATAACACCTAAACTGTTAAGTTCATTTCTAACATTTTTATCTACATTATCCCAATTATTATTTATTTTATCCGAAGAAGAAGAATAATATAAAACATCATCAAAATTAATATCTAACTCTGGTCCAAATTTAGGCATATCTAATTTTTTAAAATATTCATAAGACTTAAGTCTAAAATCTGTAACCTTGCTATCTTCATTTTTTAATTTAGAAATAAGTTTTATATTATCAGCACTTAATCCTTTAATTTCCATTTTTTTCTCCTAAATTATCCAATAATCTTAAAACAGCTTTAACTGGTAATAATGCACAATTTTTTCTATTAGGTTGTAAATATATATCAGAATAAACAATTAAATCTTTTAATATATCTTGATCATACTCTTCTTCATTAATCATCTTATTATACTCATCAAGAATAACTTTTACTTCATTTAAATTTTTACCAACCAAATAACGTAAAAGAATAGAACTACAAGATGTAGAAATAGCACAAGCTTCTCCTTTAAAAGAAACATCCAAAATTACCCCATTTTCTACTTTAAAATAAATATCTAAATTATCTATACATGATTCATTATTAGTATTAACTTTAATATAACTATCATCAACTTCCTTATCTTTATGAAAAGGATGTTGATAATTATCTAATATTATTTCTCTTCTTAATTGTTTATTCATAATTACCACCTATATTACAATATCAAAAATATTTTTAGAGTTTTCTAATGCTTTTATTAATCTATCAACTTCTTCTTTAGTATTATACAAATAAAAACTTATTCTGCAAGTATTTTTAATTCCTAACTCATCAATTAACATTTTAGCACAATGATTACCACTTCTTACACAAATATTATAATAATCTAAAAAAGTAGCGGTATCTTGGGCAAAAACATCATCAATATTAAATAACACTATTCCTGATTTACTATTAGGATTATAAATCTTAACATTTTTTATTCTTTTAACTTTTTCCAAAAAATATCTTTTTAAATCCTCTTCATGTTTCTCTATTTTTTCATATCCAATATTCATTAAATAATCAATAGCTTTACCCATACCAATAACTCCCGCAACATTAGGAGTCCCAGCTTCTAATCTATTAGGTATAGGACTATACTCTACTTCAAAATTAGATAAAAAATAATTATTCATACCACCACCAACAAAGATAGGAACAACTTCTTCAAGTAACTCTTTTTTTCCATACAAAACACCAACCCCAGTAGGTCCTAACATCTTATGAGCAGAAAAAGCTAAAAACGAAACATTATTTTCGATAACATCAACTTTTCTATGAGGAATGCTTTGAGCAGCATCTACTACAAAATAAATATTCTTTTCTTTACACAACTTTCCAATTTCATAAATAGGTCTTATATCTCCCACTGTATTAGTAACATGAGCTATAGAAATTACTTTTGTTTTAGAAGTAATTGAATTTAAAACATTATCATAAGTTAATTCCAAATCATCATTAAGTGGTATATATTTAATAACAATTCCCATCTTTTTTTGAAGTTCCATCCAAGGTAAAACATTAGAAGCATGCTCACTCTTAGTAATTAAAACTTCATCTCCACTTTTTAATGCATGAGCCATAAAACCTAAGACAATCATATTTAAAGATTGAGTTGCTCCACTTGTAAAAACTATTTCTTCACTAGAACTTGCCCCAATAAGATCTTTAACTTTCTCTCTTACTTTCTCATACTCTATATCAACTTTATTACTTATTTTGTAATCTCCACGATGAGCATTTGCACAATAATTATTATAATAATCGTTCATACTATCAATTACACAATTAGGTTTAAATGTAGTTGCACCATTATCAAAATAAACAATATCATTATCTAACATCTTAAAATCTTCTCTATTCATAATTTCACCTCCAATACTTATTAATCTCTTCTAAAATCAAACCTCTTTGTAAAAAAGTAATATCCATATCACTAAAAACAAAACTCTTAACAATAAGTTTACAAGCATCATCATAACTTATACCACGACTCATCAAATAAAAAAGTAAATCTTTATTAAAACTTCCAATATAAGCCGAATGATTAGCAACAACATCATCATTATTAATACATAAATTAGGTTTAATATCACAATTACTATCCTTTAATAAAAGTATTTTACTATCTTGATTAGAAACCACATCAAAACTATCACTAACAACATTAGTATTAATTAAAAAATCTAATTTTTTATCACTAACATTAACACCATGACTTAAAACAAAACTTTCTGTCTTTTCTTTCAAATGATTAATATTAACAACATATTTATGATCATTTAAATTAAAACAAGAATAGTAACATTTAACCTTAGCCAACTCTTTATTAATATTAAAAGTTGATACAATTTCACTATCAATACCAAATCTATTAATAGTAACACAAGACATAATATCATAACTAATATCTATCTTAGAATTTCTAATATACTCAAATATACAAATAGGTTTAGATACTACCAAAGTAAGACATACATCTACATCATCATAATATATTTCACTATCATCATCTAAATAAATTATCTTTTCTTCTTTTATATTGTTCTTACTTACTACTATTTTATTCATAAACAGTATCCTCTGCTATATTAGATGTACCATTATCAAAAACTTTATATCCAGATTTTTCAATTTTCTCTGCTAAAGAACTATCCCCAGTATAAACAATTTTTCCATCTTTTAATACATGAACATAATCTGGAACAATTTCTTTTAAAAGTCTTGTATAGTGAGTAATAATTAAAACAGCACAACTAGGATTATCTTCTAAATATTTATTAATGTTACTACAAACTAAATGCAAGCTATCAACATCCAAGCCAGAATCTAACTCATCTAAAATAATAAATTTTGGTCTTAACATTTTCATTTGTAATATTTCATTTTTCTTCTTTTCTCCACCAGAAAAATTTTGATTAATATGTCTATGTAACATATCTTTATTAAATTCTAACTCTTCACTACAAACATTAACCTCTTTAATAAAATCATAAAGACTAATATCACTATCTCTAACATCACGCACCATTGTCTTTAAAAATTCACTGTTAGTAACACCCTCAATTTCCAAAGGATTTTGAAAAGATAAAAAAATACCCAATTTAGCTCTTTGGCTAACATCTAAATCTTTAATAGACTTGCCATTTACTAAAATATCTCCACTAACAACATCATAATCACTATTACCCATAATAACTTTAGATAAAGTTGACTTACCAACTCCATTAGGTCCCATAATAACATGAATTTCTCCAGAATTTATATTCAAATTAAAATTATTTAATATCTCTTTATCTTTAACTTTTACACATAAATCAACAATCTTTATGTCCATAAAAATCACCAACTATATAATACTACAAATATAATAAATAAACAAGAAAAAAGTAGGTTTCCCTACTTTAATCCCAAATAACTGTTTTAGTCTTCATATCTACTTTAAAAGCTACTGATTCTCCATATTTAAGATATTGATCACTGTGATCATTTTTATTTTTATCTTTAGCTGTTTTCAAATATCCAGAAATATCATTAGCACTTAATGTTTTTCCAAGAGCTTTCTCTAATTCAGTTATATCAATTATATCAAATGAATAGAATACAGCATAACCTCTGCCAGGATTATCTGGTACTGCAGACTCTTCAAAAGTAAAGGTACTATAGAAATTAGCATTTATAGTAGATGAATTTGCAGTATATATACCCTCTTTCAAAGCACAAGTATCATCATTATAAGGACATGGTTTATCCGCTGTTGTACTTTTCCAAATCCTCCAGTTAATAGTAGAGTTAAATCCAGTTATATCCATTTCTCCTGAGCCATTTTGTTCTCCACCATTACCACCGCGATATCTTACATAATATTTATGACCTTTTGTAACTGGTATATCACCTTTACAATATTGATTAGGATTATTTGACCAACCCAAAGACACACACATACCAAAGTAAAATCCATTATCCCATGGTTTCCACTCATCATCATTTGACATATAACCACCAAGTGAAGTTGCAAGTTTAGATAAATCTGCGACATCTTTTAACTCAATATCTACTATTTTTATTACTTCTTCAAATGTTGCTGTTATAGTTATTTCACTATTTCCAACAGTTATTTTTGAGCCACTTCCTATATTATTATTACCATTTTTCAATGTCTTTAATTCCCAATCTGTATCAGCTTTTGCTGTAACTGTTAACTTATCTCCCTCAGCTGCCAAGAAACCTGTTGATGATGAAGTATTTGACTTATTATATGTATAAGTATTATTAGTAGATTCATTTTTAATTGTAAGTGTTCCATTTCCTGTTACTGATACTATTACTTTATGTGTTGGTATAAGTGGTACATTTACACTTGCATATTTTGTTATTCCATCTTCTGTATAACTAATTAGTATATTATAACTTCCTGTTGCTGCAAGTGGAATTATATCGTTATCTAAAACATTAGTTGTACTTCCTGATTGATACAACTTGTAACTACTGTTAGCTAATTTTGCACTTGTTCCGTCATCATAATATGCTACTACAGTAATATCATTTCTATTAACTGCATGACCAGGTGCCACTTTAACATTTTGATTATATTGTGCTGTTAAATATGTTAATTTACTAGAAGCTTTTATATTATTAACAACTGCTACTGTATGATTAACACCACTTTGATTAGTTATGTTATTTACATATGTTGCTTTACCCTCATGTTTTGCATTATCTTTTAAATCAAAGACTACAGTTTCATCGCTAACTGTTCCTGCTGTAACATCTATAATCTTATTGAAACCATATCTTACAGTACTTAATTCTGTTAATGTATAAGTACCCGCTGTTAAACTTCCAAATACTGCTTCTTTTTCAATATATTTTTTATCTGGATTAGATTTCTTCCAATTTTCAACATCTACTTCTGTAAATGTAACACTTTGATAATATTGATGTTGTTTTTGATTTATATCTACACCTTTTAAACTAAAAATAAATGTTGGCTCTCCATGAGCAAATACAATCTCATCAAGATTTATTCTTTTTTTAACAACTATTGATTTTTCTTGTGTAGAATCGTGTGTTTGTATCTCTTGCACTATATCAGTATTATCTTTATTTATTACAAATCTTACATTTTCTTTAGTTGCGGAATATCCAGTTGGAGGTGCTACTTCTACTAAATAATAAGAGCCCCAACTAATATTTTCTATTAATAATTCTCCTTTTGAATCTGTCTTTAAATTACTTCTTACTTTTACCCCGTCTTCACGATACATATCAAACGTTGCATTTGGAAGTTTATTTTTTTCATCTATATCGTATTTAATAAGTTTAACGCTACCTTTTGTTCTTTCATTTACTACATCTAGATGAACTGCTTTAGTTACACTATCTTTATCTATTGTAAATTTTATTTCTTTTGTATTTTTAATATAACCATCTGGAACACTAATTTCTTTAAAATAGTAATTACCCCATTTTAAATTTTCTACTTTTATAAGTCCTGCAAAATCTGTTGTATATGTGTTTCCTATTTTTACATCCGTAGCTGCATCATAATATAATTCAAAAACTATTCCACTTACATGTTCTCCACTTTCATTAGTTTTTTCTAATTCAACTTTACCCGGTTTTGCTTTATCATAAACTGTTAGTGATACTGCTTTATTTTTATCAGCAGTAAATTCATGCTTATTAGTATCTATCTCATAACTACTTGGTACATATACTTCTTTTAAATAATATTTTTGACCATGTAACAAATCATTAATTGTTATTTTACCTTCTTTATTTGTTACATAAGTTTCAATTAATTGGTTTGTTTGAGCATCATATAATTCATATTTTGCTCCTACAACTGGCCAAGTTGTTTCAGTATTATCTGTATTTTTTGTATATTTTTGCAATACTACTGTTGCGTTTTCTGTACTCTCTCCAACTGGTCCAGTTATTCTAAATGCTCCATTGCCTTCGTTTCCACCACGATTTACTATACCACCTTCACCAGTTGCTTGTGGATAATATCCTCCGTCTGGTTTAGGCATAGCTTGACTAGAGCCTTTCTCTGTTGTCCAAGAATAACCTTCTCCATCTATCATTACAGTATCTGTAAATTGAAGTCCACTATAATGTACTGAACAGGTTTGGTCAGTTTTTGCTTGGTCTACTGTACATTTTGAAGTTCCATCAGACTTAATAGCTACTGCACCTTGATGTCCTGAAATATATGATGATCCTCCAGCACCTCCAGCATGGCAATCTTGAAGCATGGATCCGCCACCACCACCGTAGTAGCCTCCTCCTCCTCCGCCTCCTATGTTACCATAGCCAGGCTCTGGCTCTGTTACTATTCCTTCAAATCTATTAGAAAACAAATCGTAATGTTTACTTTGATATTCAGTTGCTAAATCATAACACTCTTGATTATTTTTTGGTGGTGTTCTATCGCCACCTTTTCCACCTAAACCAAAAGTACCATTAAGTTCTGTAATATCACATATTCCTCCACCAGTACCTCCTGATGTTTGACCTCCTCCATATGGATAAGGTCCAGGCCAAACTTCTGTCTTTCCACTTGATAATACTTTATAAACAGCTTTTGCTGGATATCCTACTAATCCTCCAGCTGCTCCTCCATAACTTATTTGTAAAAAATCATATTCACTAGACATCTGTTGTAGTGTTCCTCCACCACCACCAGCTACCATGATTCTTGATCTTAATCCTAATTGACTATCCCATTTTAGGTCTGCTTCGGTAGGCTCATGACTTCCAAAATATCTTACATCTGTTGCACCACCACCACTTGACATATGGTGTCCTCCAGCATAAGCAATTGTTCCTCCTCCACCTCCATGAGTTGCAGAACTATAATATGGTTTTCCTCCCTCTAAAGTAGTTATATTTTTATTTGCATTTTCTCCTTTATAAAAATACAAAACATCTCCAGCATTTAAATGTACTGTTCCTTTTGTATATGCTCCTTTTCCTGCATATGATTCATTTGATGAAGGAAAATAACTACCCTCAGCTCCCCATAACTCTATTGTATAATCTCCTGTTACACTTGCTACAAACTTTGTATAAGGATTTTTATCATAATCATTATAATCATCATTATTTCTAATGTTTTCTTTAGAATACGTTGTAGTAATCCTTCCTTGTATTCCAGCTTCAGTAATATCTATTAATTTACCACTTTTATCATAAAACTCTATTGTTGTAGTAAAATTGTTTTTATTACTTCCTAGATATTCATTATTAACTAGTATTACTTGTCCAACTTCTAAATCAATTTCTTTTCTATATGATGGAACTGCATCAGCACTAGTCTTGGTAGTAACAAAAACATATCCATCAAAACCATTTAAGTTTGTTACATCATAAACTATATTGTATTTATATACTTCTCCACTTAACTTTTCATTTACTCTATGATTTATTGTTATTACTCCACCACTTTGTGTTTCAGTAGTATTAACTTTAAGATCAGATGCAGCAAAACTAAAACTTTGAACACGAAAAAACATATTAATTGCCACTAATCCTACTATAACCACCAACAACAAAATAGCATTTTTCTTATTAATTAATAATTTAAAAAAACCTTTTTTCATAACATCACTATCCTACTATTAAAAGTATAACACTATTAAACAAACATAACAAGAAAAAAATAGCTTTTTAAAACTATTTTTTATACCCCAAAGAACTATCTTTTTCCCAAACACCCTCTTCATAACTACTATTATAAACAATGTAATTATAAGTTAAATCATCTAAATAAGTTAAAGCTACAAAAACATCTTTTTCTTCATCTTTTTTTAAAGGAATAACTGTATCATCAAGTAATGTAAAAACAATATTACATTTATAAATATAATGTTTTAAAGAATCATGTTCTACATACTTACACTTAACATCTTTTATTTCCCCAATTTCTTCTAATTTTCTTCTTTCTTCTCCAAGATTAACCCCATCTTTATTATAAGAAAACCAACTATAAACAGCATTAACAGCATATTTACTATCTTTATAAGGATCTAAAAAACCACACCCACTAAATAATAAACAAATTATACAAATTACGACAAATTTCTTCATAAATAAAATATCCACCAACTAAAATCAAAATACTTACCACTATAATTACAAAAATAAGCACTTTCTTACTTTTCTTTTCATATATTTCTAAACTTTTAGTCTTCTCTAACTCATTTACTAAGGTTGTAGATTCTTCAATCGGTTTTTTCTTTTTAATTTCTATATCAGTATTAGAAGTTTCTACTTCTTTATTAACATCTTCATTATTAGAACTTTTAACTTGATTTTCTAAGACAGCTTTAGATAAATCTTCAGTCAAAACTAAATCATGAGAATCATCATCAACCAAATCATCAAACAAATCTTTATCATCATCTATTACTCTAGATTTTTTAACAGTTTTAGGTTTTTTCTCTTCTTCTTTATTATTAATACTATCAATTAAAGCTCTTAAATTTGCAGTTGATAAATCAACTGAATCTTCCATAGATTTAAGATCTAACTTAGTTAAAATATTATACTCAGTATTTAATAATCTTTTTTTATCATCATCTTTTTTATTTTTTCTAGCACTTTCCATTATTTCATTAATATCATAAACTTTTTTTTCTTTTATTTCTTCTTTAGGTTGTTCTATTTCTCTATTCTTTCTTTCAATAATGAAATCTAATTGTTTTAATTTTTGATAATCACTACGATTCTTAGTAAGTTTTTTATTAGGATCAATTTCAACACTATTATTAACATCTATATTAACATAATCAATATTCATATCTTGTACATTATCATATAGTTTTCTATTTCTAGCAGTTCTTTCTTTAAGTGTCACTTGATTATTATATCTATCCATCCTACTATTCATAATATCACACCTATTCTATATAATTGTAACATATTCTTCTTTTTTTTCAAATATATTTACTCGGAAATTTATCAGTTTTAAATTAAGAAATCTTCGCAAACCATTATAAAATGGTTATTTTTTTGTCAAATTTTCA
>CANQOV010000015.1 GCA_947625575.1 uncultured Bacilli bacterium
TACAAGTACAGCTACAAGATGTCCAAGTGGTTACCCTAATGAAATAAGTGGCACTTGTTATCAAAATTGGCCATCAAGTTATAGCCTAGCAACTTCTTGTACTGGTAGTAATACTACTCAGTGTACAGCGGTAACTGTTTATCAAACAAGAACAAAAACTATAGAATATGGCCAGTGGTCAAGTTATGGTACAACAGCTTGTACTACTTCTAATACCAATACTTGTAGAACAAAAACAGTATATGAATATCAAGAAAAATTATATGAGTGGTGCATAAAAAATTAGAAGATAAAAACGTATTTTAACATAGAAAAAATGTAAAAAATACATGATATAATTGAAAATATCAAAAAAATATGCTATATTCTATCTAGAATATGGCGTTTTTCTTATCAACCTAAAAGGAGAATATTTATGGAGAAAATAATACAATTTTGTAAACAGTATAAAAAAGAAGTTATTATTTTAACCGTAATACTATTTTTTGTAGCCATTACTTTAGTTACAGCTAGTTCTTTATCAGTTTTTAGCGACACTGATACAACAAATAGTACAATGTCAATAACCCATAAATTATATAGCTCTTGTTATGCTACAAAACAAGCAACTTCTCCGGGATCAAATTATGTAAAACGTCCTTCAACAGAAAGTTTAAGTGCTGTAAAACAAAGTGATACTAAACCAACTGGAGATATGTATGCCAATGTAAAAGAGAAAACACTTTATAGTACAAGAACAGAAACACCAAAATATGGCAATTGGAGTGCTATTACAGAAACAAAATGTACAGGAGCAACAGATGTTTGTACATCAAAAACTGGATACCGTGTAAAAACAAGATCAAGCAAAGGTAAAGAGACTTATGTAACAGCTCAATGTCCTAATGGAACAGTGGTAGCTGCAGCTAACAGGGTAACAGGTAGTTGTAAAGCTATGGGCTGTACTGGAGGAACTTATATTGCTGGAGGTTGCCATACAACATATTCTTCTCAATCGGCATGTTGGGCTTCATGTACAAGTTGTCAATATAGTGCAGGAACATATTATTGTTCCTCTTCAGCAGGTAGCTATACCTGTACAGGTGGTTACAATTATTCATACAATTGTAATGGTATAGCTTACTACAACCCAACTTATGGTAATAACTGTGCTGTTGGTGTATCAGGTACTAACTGTGTAGTAACAGAGGGATATACAAGTACAGCTACAAGATGTCCAAGTGGTTACCCTAATGAAATAAGTGGCACTTGTTATCAAAATTGGCCATCAAATTATAGTTTAGCAACTTCTTGTACTGGTAGTAACACTACTCAGTGTACCCAGACAACTGTCTATCAAACAAGAACAAAAACTATAGAATATGGCCAGTGGTCAAGTTATGGTACAACAGCTTGTACTACTTCCAATACCAATACTTGTAGAACAAAAACAGTGTATGAATATCAAGAAAAATTATATGAGTGGTGCATAAAAAACTAAAAAATAACCAACAAGTAAGATATATAAACATTTAAATAAACAAATGTAATTATAAAATAGATTCTAAAAAATGAGTCTATTTTTTAGTTAAACTTTACTTTTTTCTAATTTTGTGGTATAATATGAGCAATTAAAAAGGTAATCCAGCAACCAATTGCTGGCCAATTAATTTATTAGTAGAAAAGATGTGAAAAATATGCAAATAATTGATAATTTAAATAAGATAGAATATTTAGCAAACCAACTTTTAAGATTAAGAGAGTTAGGATTAGATGTGTTATCTTATCAAAAAAAGTTTGAATCAGTTGTAAAAACTTATGAACAACAAATAAAAGAGAATCAAAATGAAGATGATGAAAAAATCACTTTAAAATTATATGAAAATTTTGAAGTTTATCTAGCAGTAGAACTAGATAAAATTGAAACAAAACTTCATAATCATTTTCTTTTATTAAAATTAATTGATTTAACAAAAAATTGGGACACTTCTGTTTCTTTAGAATCCTTTGATGAAATAGAAAAAAATATCACTAAAATAGTAATGTTATTTCCAAGTGTTAAAAAACAAAAAGAAATATTACAAAAATATCATGATTTATTATGGAAAAAAATGATGTATGACTATCAACAAGAAGATGATGAATTAATAAAAAAACACACTACCGAAGAGCCATACTTAGTAAGAAGTATAGAAAAATATTTTCAAGAAAACCAAAAATATTTAGATAGTTCTATATCTTCTTATGATTTACCAACTATCTTAAGTAAATTAAATTTAAACAAACCTAAAGAAGTTGTAGAAGAATTAGATTCAATTAAATCAAAAGAAGTTGTGGCATCTCCAAAAATATCCAAAAAAGAATCTAGGTTGTTATATCTAGGAGAGGCAAAAGATGAAGTTATAAAAAGAATAGGCTTAAAGAAAGCTTCTCACAAAGATTTTAGAGATGTAGATTTAAGTGGCATTGATTTATCTACTGTAGATTTTACTGGTGTACAATTGTATAATACAGCTTTAGTAAGAACTAAGGCTAATATTGATCCACAAACCATAAATTGGGGACCATACCTTGGAATAAATAATAGAAAAGTACAAGGATGTATTTTTTGGTATATCAGTTTTTATAGAAAATCATGGGATAATTTAACATTTAAAGGATTTAACAATATTGAAGGTACACTTTCTTTCATTAATGTAAAAAAAACAAAAATATTGAATCCATATAATTTACTTGCTGGAGACTGTCTTTTTAATTGTGAAAAACGAGAAATTGGACATGATGATTTTGATGGTAAATATATTTATCCTAGGCGAAGGCCAGAATTTGATTTAGAAATAAATTCATGGGAAGATATTGACCATAGACTTGAATATTTAGGTAGAGAGCAAAAAAGTGTCTTATATGGAGTGGGATTTGTTAAAGCTATGAATAAAAAACTTAGCGTTGAGGATTTGTACCACTATGCGAATGAATATTACGAAAGCCACGTATTGCCACAGGATCGTGTAAGAGTTATTGAAATAAAGAAATAGATAAATATATAAAATAACAATTGAAAGTAATTGTAAAATTAATAATGATAATACTAACAACAAGTTACTAATAGATACTATAGAAAAAAATTAAATAAACAAATATAATTAGAAAATAGACTCTTAAAAAAATGAGTCTTTTTAGTTAAGCTTTACTTTTTTCTAATTTTATGATATAATAACGAGCAATTAAGAGGGTGGTTTTGTGGATAAAGAAACTAGATTTCATTTATTTAGAATTTGTTTTGTTCTATTATTTCTAATAATAGGAACTTTTATCTGGCATTATAAAAATATTAACTATGCTAATGCCTTAGTAATTGATGATACAATCCCTGAAATATATTTCAATGAATTATCAAGTGGTATTAATTTAACAAATGCATATCCTACTACAGATGAAATAGGTACTAAAAAAGAAGGATATATCTTCCAAATTGTTAATACTACCAATCAAAATAAGAAATTCACTATTGTTTTAGAAGACATATTAGATGATAGATATCCTAAATTAGATTATAAATTTATAAGATATCAAATATTAAAAGACAATATTCCTTTACAAGAAATCCAAAACTTATCTAGTAATGGTATCTTATTTACAGACGAAGTAACAGAATACAATACCTATGAGATGAAGTTATGGTTAGATATAAATTCAACAAATGAAGCCATGGGTAAAATTTTTAGAGTTAAATTAGCATTAAAATAGTGCTAATTTTTTTTATTTGTTTTATAATTTAATTGGGTGGTTATTTATGCAAAAGGTAAAAAATTATATTAATAGCGAAAAAGATTCCAATTTATTAGAAAACTTTCAAAAACAATTAAAAGACATTAATTTTTCATCTTTAGTAGATAACCTCAATACTAGTCATGATATTTTATGTAAATATACATCTTTATTATTAGACGCTAAAGATGAATTATTATCATGTACATCTTGTAAAGGCTTAAAAACTTGTCCTAATAGATTAAAAGGATATAGGTATACTCCAGAAAAAACAAATGATTCCATAACTTTTTCCTATATTCCCTGTAAATATCAACAATCTTATTTAAATGAAAATGAATATCAAAACAACATGACTGTTTTTCATTTATCCAATAACTTAAAAAATGCCAAAATGAAAGACATTTATACTGATGATAAAAATAGAGTAGAAATAATAAAATATTTAATAAATTACCGTAAGAATTATCAAAAGAACACTTTTAACAAAGGAATATATTTATATGGTAACTTTGGAAGTGGTAAAACTTATCTAATATCAGCATTATTTAATGAACTAGCCAAAGACAATGTCAAATGTGCAATTATATATTTTCCAGAATTCTTAAGAGTTCTTAAATCTTCTTTTTCTAATCCTGAATCTGATTATGAACAGATATTTAATTATGCTAAGACCATACCTTTATTACTTCTAGATGATATAGGAGCAGAAAACATAACCCCATTTGCAAGAGATGAAATACTAGGAAGTATCCTCCAATATAGGATGGAAAACAACTTAACAACGTTTTTTACATCCAATCTTTCTTTAGAAGAATTAGAACTTCACTTAAGCGATACTCAAGGTAAAATAGATAAATTAAAAGCACGTAGAATTATTGAAAGAATCAAATTTTTAGCAGATGAAAAAAAATTAATAGGAATAAATCGTAGGAACTAATAACATGAAAAATGAACGAAGCAATATAAACAAATTTATATTAGAAAACAAAATAACAGACATAACTTTAAGATTTACTAACAACAAAGATTATATCTTTTCTTATCTAAAAATACTAGAACGAGTAATTAATTTATGTGCCAAAGAAAATTTTGATAATTATGATTTTATCTATTATATGTTAGATAACTTAAATAGAAGACTAGAAGACGATAACAATGAAAACAAAACAGAAGTAATAAAACAAGTAAGAAAAATAAAGCAATTAGCCATAACTAAAATAAAAAAATTAAAAAGATTAAAAGAGAAAAAAGAACGAAAAATATCTTTCCTAAAAGATATTGCCAATAGATTAGAGTGTATTGAAGTATTCTATACTTTTTCAAGTAAAGAAATGGTTTTAAAAATAGAATATGATTTCATGAATTATTTACTTTTTGAATCCAAAAATATCTATCATAGTAAACAATTAATAAATAAATTTCCCTATATGATAAATGTCTTACAAGAAAAAGAATCAATTTTAGAAAAACTAGTAGAAAATTATTTACAATCACTAACTTTATTTGCCCAAAAAGATGATTATAACTATAAAATTGATTTATTATACTATGAACAATTAATATTTGAATTACTATCCAATGATATTATTGAAATAAAAGAAGAAGAAATAAAAAATAGTCTAAAAGCTATTAAAAAGACTTTTAATGATAATAAATATAGTCCTTTAAAAGAAAAAAAGAAAATTACAATTTGGTTAACTTATTTAATAAACTTACTAAATAACAAAAAAGAAACCAAATTAGAAGAAAATAACATAGAAAATATGTTTAAAATAAAAAAGTCATTTTCCCCTGAAATAATTGATGAAGCTAATCTATTTAATATTTTATCTTCCACTAAAGAAGAAAAAGAAAATACAACAGATTATATAATAAGTTTAGATAAACAAAACACTTTTTTAAAAGATGATGCCCTAAGTATTAAAAAATTAGAAAATGGGAACTTCTTATTAAAAATATATATTTGTAATCCTAACCATTACTTTCCAAAAGACTCTTTAATCATGCATGAAGCTTATAAAAGAGGACAGAGTATCTATATTGGAGAAGAAGTAATTCCAATGTTTCCATTTGAAATCCAATCTCATATTTCCCTAGAAGAAAACAAAAAAAGATTTACAAGAGTCTATGAATATGAAATAGATAAATATGGTAAAATAGTTAATCAAAAATTCTTTAAACAAATAATAACTGTAAATAACAATCTAACTTATGAAGAAATAGATAACGTTATTAAAAATGGCATTTGCAATGGTAAACTATACGAAACTTTATCTTTACTAACAGAACTATATAATATTATCAAAGAAGAACACATCAATAAAATTGTAGATATAAGTTTTCCTAATAAATGGAGCAGCATAACATCATCTTATGATATCAATGCTACTTATATGACTTTCCATAATCATCAATTAGCAAAATATTTTAAAAAAAGAAATTTACCATTTATCTATAGATATCATGAACTAAATAATAAAATAAAATTTGGTTATGATTTAGATATGCTATCTAAAAAAGATCAAAAATCTGTAACTGAAATTATAAGAAAAATAGAAAGTACTCCAATGAAACCATATTATTCTAAAGATAATTGTAAACATGACGGTCTAGATTTAGAAGCCTATTGCCATAGTACAACCCCTGCAAGAGAATATGCCGCTATAATAGCCAATAATTGTTGTGATACTTTTATCTTTGGTAAACCAACAGATGAAATAGCTTATAATTTCACACTAGAATTAGAACAGATGATTAACTATCTAAACTTCCGTGAACAAGAAATTCTACAATACTATACAAGACAAGTAAGAAAAAGATCTAACTAAAAAATATAAGGTTTAACTTATATTTTTTTTAACTTTAATAATAACAATATCCTAATCTTTTTTATTTTTTAAATAATCCGCAAGTTGCTGATAGGCCGAAGTATTCCAAATCAAACATCTTTCTTCATCTGGATAATTTCCCATAGTTTTATCATATCCATCTGGGATAAAAATAAAGTCCCAACTCCAACCATATGTTCCTTTTTTTTCTTTTGCTATTTTACCTTTAGTTATTGATTTAAAGACTATTGGCTCTTTACCATATTCACAATAAGCAAAAGCTTCTACAAAACAAGCATTACGATTTTCTTCATTTTCTAAAAGTTTTAATATTCCATTTTCTCCAAGCTTTTCATCAACATAGTGAGTATAAGGCCCTGGAAATCCACCAAGAGCTTCTACATACAATCCCGTGTCATTTTTTAATACATCACACTTTAATTTTTCACTAGCTTCTTTAGCAGAGTGCTTAGCAACTTCTTCTACAGAATCAGCCTGAATTTCTGTTGTTTCCATTTTAACATTACAAACTTCAATTCCCAGTGGCTCCAAAATTTGTTTAGCACTTAATAATTTAGACCAATTACCAGTAACATAAGTTATTTTTTTCATCTTTTTATCTCCCTATAACTAGTGTATCATCTTTTATATAATATTTAAAGGATACAAAATAAGGATATTTTTTTATTTCTCAACTTTCTTTCTATTAATTCCTATCATCGATCCTAAACTACTAGTAAGTATCATAATAAAATAAAATAGGATATTACTTAATTTTATACCACTATCAAAAGCTAAAAAATTAAATATTAACAAAAATAATACAAAAATAAAACCAAACTTAATACCCTCAAGATATCCTTTTTCCAAAGATTTTTTCCCAATCAGAATACTAGAAACTAATAAAGCTCCAATCAAAATCAACAACTTAGTCCATTTTAAAGCATTTCCTGTTAATAAATCAAAATAATTTAAAACAGTAATAATCATAGACATAACCAAAATAATACCAAAACAAACTAAATAAGCTTTAAGATATCTCTTAATCTTTTCCATGCAATCACCTAATAAATACTATGAAACAAACAAAAAAAAGATAACTTAAACTTCAATTTAAATTATCTATTTAGTATTAAGAGATTTCATTAATTTAGATTTATCTCTAGCAGCTTTATTCTTATGAATCAAACCACTTGATAAAGCTTTATCAATTTTTTTAACAGCGTCCTTCACTTTAATTTCTGCTGTATCATGATTTCCATTTTTAACTTCTGTTCTTGCTTTCTTAACAGCAGTTCTCATACTTGCTACCACAGTATTATTTCTTACTTTTTTAACAGCATCAGTTTTAACTCTTTTCTTAGCACTTTTAATATTTGGCATAATTTCACCTCGCTTTTTTTTAACAATTAAATTCTATCAAAAAAAACATAAAAATGCAATAAAAATTTAAGTTTTGTATTATTTTAAAAAAAATACAAAAAATAAAAAAGGTGATTAAATGAGAGAAATAGATATGTCTAAATATCAGATACATACAGATTTAATTGTTGATACTATCAAAAAAGCACCATTTATCGACGGTATAAAAGAACAAACATATACTAAAAATGACATCTATGTATCTAATATTGAAATAGAAAAAGATCTAGATATTATATCTAAAAAGAAAGGTTTTTATACCACCATTTATTTTGATGATGTAACTGATACTACCAATTGTAATAATGTCAAAGAAATATTTCTAAAAGAACTAAAAAAGATATTAGAAAAATCTTCTATTAAAGATACCGATAGCTGTCTTATAATAGGATTAGGAAACGATAAAGTAACCCCTGACTCTCTAGGACCAAAGACTATAGAAAAAATAATTGTTACTAAACACATCTATGATTTAACTAACACCCTAGAACAAGGTTATCGCATAACTTCCAAACTATCTCCCGGTGTTATGGGTAATAATGGTATTGAGACTTCTGATATCATTGAAGCAGTAATAAACAAAACTAAACCAGATTTCATAATAGCAATTGACGCTTTATCTTCAGATTCCATAAGTAGAGTATCCAAAACTATTCAAATAACCACCACAGGACTATCTCCCGGATCAGGAATAGGTAATAAAAGAAAAGCTCTAACCAAAGAAACCTTAAAAATACCAGTAATAGCAATAGGTATCCCCATGGTTGTAGACGCTGTAACAATTGTCTTTGACACAATAAATTTTATGACTCAACACTTTAGTTATAACTTAAAAAATAAAAATAATATCAAAAACAAACTAATCCCGTCTTCCAAAATAAATTATTTAAATGATAACCCAAAACCCCTCTCAAAAGAAGAAACAACCTATCTTCTTGGAGCTTTTGGTAATCTATCAGATTTAGAAAAGAAATCTTTATTATATGATGTTTTAACCCCTATAGGATATAACTTTATAGTAACCTTAAAAGAAGTGGACTTTGAAATAGAAAAACTAAGTGAAATCTTATCTTATGGTATAAATAATAGTTTACATAAAATTGAAAAACAAAATTAGAATCTGACAATATTTTTAAATTAATAAGTATATATTTACAATAAGGAGATGAATATATACATGAAAAAAATCTTAAAAAGATTATTTCTATTATTAATTTTAATAATAACCAGCACTCTAATAGCAAAAAATATACCCAATAAAAGTAATATCTTAAACACCTATCTAAACAACAATAAAAATGAAAATTATCTACTTAATTTATTTGATAACTTACTAGATAGACAAATCTTTAATAAAATAATAAACAGCAAAAGATACCCAATAGTTAACTTAACTAAATATGATAAATCTCCCATAATATATATTCATAATACTCATCAGACTGAATCATATACTATTGATAATGATATTTATAAAAACTATACTGTCTTAAATGCTAGTTATTTATTAAAAAACACTCTAGAAGAATTAGATATTCCTGTTTTAGTAGAAGATAAAAGTATAAAAGATGTACTAAATAAAAATAAATGGGACTATTCTTATAGTTATCGTGTAACTAAACAATATACTTTAGATACTTTAAAAAAATATCCCTCAATCAAAATAGTAATAGATTTACATAGAGATTCTACAACTAAAAGTGTCTCCACAACGACTATAAATGGTAAAAACTATGCAAAAATAATGTTTTTATTAGGAAAAAACCATGATAACTACAAAGAAAATGAAACTAATATCAACCACTTAAAAAACTTATTAGAAGAAAACTACCCCTCAATAACAAGAAGTACTTTTAATAAAAATGAATATACTTATAATCAAGAAATAATGCCAACTTTTTTTTCTATCGAATTAGGTAGTGATAAAAACACCATAACAGAAGTAAACAATTCGGTTAACGCTTTAGCCCAAGTACTAAATAGGTTTTTAAAAGAATATGAAATCTAAAAAACTAATTAAATTTATTATTATAAGTATTATCTTTATTTTTGCAGTTGTCTTAGTGGCGGAAGAAACAGGCTATTATGAATCAAAAATAGCTAAAACTAAAACTTTAACCGAAGAACAAATAAAACAGTTTGAAGAAGATATTAAAAATGGTAAAGATATAGATGTAAAAGACTATCTAAAAGAATCTAACATCGACTATTCTAACAAATTAACAAAAAATGTTTATAAGACCTCTTTAGAATTAGAAAAAGTATTTGATAAAATAATCAAAGTTATTTTTAAAGGTATCTCTAAAACAGTAACAGACTAAACTATTTACATTTATAAACAATTTTGGTATAATTTTAGCAGTTTAAGAGGTGAAATATGAAAACAGTTTGTATTGTTGGACGCCCCAATGTTGGAAAAAGTACTATTTTTAATAAACTAATAGGGAAGAAAGTTTCTATTATTGAAGATATTCCCAATGTTACAAGAGATCGTATCTATGGCAAAGTTGATTATAAAGACTATCATTTTTCTTTAATTGATACTGGAGGAATAGATGTTGAAAAAGGCTTATTTACTGATGAAATAAAAGTTCAAGTTGAAATAGGTATTTTAGAAGCAGATAAAATAATTTTTGTTGTTGACGGTAAAGACGGATTAACCCCAAGTGATTTTGCTATAAGAGATATGTTATTTAAATCTGGTAAAGAAGTAGTAGTAGCAATAAATAAAATGGATAATGCTCTTGCTAGTAATAATTTATATGATTTTTATGAGTTAGGATTTGAAAAATATATTCCTGTAAGTGGTGAACATAACTTAGGATTACTTGATTTATTAGATGAAATTGTAAGTGATTTTCCACAAAGTGAGCCAAAAGAAGACCAAAAAATAAAAATATGTGTGATTGGTCGCCCTAACGTTGGAAAAAGTAGTCTAGTTAATGCTTTAATAAATGAAGATCGCGTAATAGTAAGTGACATTGCAGGAACAACAAGAGATGCCATTGATATTGATTTTAAATATGACGGTGATGATTACACTCTAATTGATACTGCTGGTATGCGAAAAAAAGGTAAAATATATGAATCTATTGAAAAATATAGCTTACTAAGAAGTCTAAAAGCAATTGATAGATCAGATGTTTGCCTAGTAGTAATCAATCGTGCTGAAGGTATAATAGAACATGATAAACATATCGCAGGATATGCTAAAACATCATCTAAAGGTGTTATAATTGTGGTTAACAAATTTGATACAGTAGAAGATAAAGATAAAGACTTAAAAGAATTTACTAAACTAATTGAAAATGAATTTCAATTTCTATCTTATGCCCCAATAGTTTTCTTATCTGCTCTTACTAAAAAAAGAGTTCATACTTTAATGCCTGAAGTAAAAAAAGTTTATGATAACTTAAACAAAGAAGTACCAACTAATCTTTTAAACCAAGTAATAATGGACGCTTATCAACTAAATCCTGCTCCCTCTTACAAAGGTAAAAGATTAAAAATATACTATGTTCATCAAAGTAGTACTAACCCTATAAAATTTACTTTTAATGTTAATGATAAAACACTACTACATTTCTCATACTATCGATATTTAGAAAATAAAATAAGAGAAAACTTTGATTTCACAGGTTGTCCTATTGAATTAATATTTAAAAATAAATCTGATTTAGAATAAACTTTTCTTTTTTCTTATCATATATTATGGTAAGGGGGTTACATGAAATTAACTGATAACTTTTTTAAAAAAGTAGAAAAGAAAACTAATATAAATAAAGAAACTATTCTATCTCTTGCCTCTAAATTACAAGGAGATAACATGAAAAATGAACAAGCTATAAGAGATGTTGTTAAAACAATAAAATCTTTAACAGGCAAAGATATATCTAAAGAAAAAGAAGATAAAATAGTGGATACTATTTTAAAAGACCAAGTTGGAGATGTTACTAAATTAATTGATTAATTTAGTAACATTTCTTTTTATTTTAAATTAAAACTACTAATAAATAGTAGTTTATGAATCCTTTTACTCAAAAATACTTGGTCTGTTATATTTTTCTTTGTTCAATTCTTCTTTTAAAATAGCACATTTTTCTAAATCTATGTTATACATGTTAGATAAACATATTACATAATAGAGAATATCATATAGTTCTTCTTCAACTGTTCCTTTTATATTATCACTATTTTTAAGTCGAACATCTTTTCTTATAGCTCTTGATAATTCTCCAACTTCTTCAACAAGTTTTTCAAAATATTTATCAATAGCATTTGGTGTATTATCAATTTTTAATATACCTTTTTGTAAGTTTCTGATAGTTATTTCTTTCATCATATTCACCTTTACTAGAGTATATCATTATTTGTAACAATAAACAAGATAACTAATTTTGTATAACTAAAATATAACATTTCTTTTTATTTTAATAGACAATATTTTTTTATTTTGATACAATTAAACTGGTGATAATATGTACTCATATTTAATAGGAACAGTAACAGATCAACAATCAACTTATATAAGTTTAGAAGTTAATAACATAGGTTATTTAATAAATGTTAGTAACCCTTATTCATATAAAGTTAATAATACTTATAAAGTTTATATTTATCAACATATTAGAGAAGATGAAAACACTTTATATGGTTTTAACAGTATTGATGAAAAACAATTATTTTTAAAACTTATATCTGTTAAAGGGATAGGGCCTAAAATGGCTATGCCACTGTTTGCAACTGGCACATTAGAAAGCTTATCATCTTCAATTGAAAAAGGAGATATTAATTATCTTAAAAAATTCCCTAAAATTGGCGAAAAAGTTGCTAAACAAATTATCTTGGATTTAAAAGGCAAACTAGATATAGATGAATCTAAAGTAACTGTTAATCATGAATTAAAAGAAGTATTAATAGGACTTGGTTATAAAGAAAAAGATTTTAGAAGTGTCTTAAAAAATATTGATGCCACACTTCCAATTGAAAACCAAGTTAAAGAAGCATTAAAATTATTACTTAAGTAGGTGGGTTTATGAACGAAATATATGACGGAGAAAAAGATAGTGTTTTTGAACAGAGTATAAGACCAAAATATCTTGAAGAATATATTGGTCAAAGTGAAGTAAAAGAAAACTTAAAAGTATTTATCGAAGCAAGTAAAATAAGAAAAGAAAGTCTAGACCATGTTTTATTATATGGACCTCCGGGGCTAGGTAAAACTACTTTAGCTTACATAATAGCCAATGAATTAAATGTTAATATCAAGTCCGTATCAGGTCCCTCAATAGAAAAACCGGGTGATTTAGCAGCAGTCTTAACATCACTAGAAGCTGGAGATGTCTTATTTATTGATGAAATACATAGAATGCCCTCATATATTGAAGAAATATTATACCCAGCAATGGAAGATTACACCTTAGATATCATGGTTGGACCAGAAGGAGAATCACGAAGTATTAAAATTGATCTAGAGCCTTTCACGTTAGTGGGAGCTACCACAAGAGCAGGAAGCTTAACCGCACCCCTAAGAGATCGTTTTGGTATAACTTTCAAATTGCAGTATTACACCATTGATGAACTATCACAAATTATTGATAGAACAGCAAGAGTATTAGGTTGTGAAATATCTCCCGAAGCCAAATTATCCCTAGCTAAAAAAAGTAGGGGAACACCAAGAATAGCTAATCGCCTATTTAGAAGAATAAGTGATTTTGCCTTAGTAGAACAAAAAGATGTAATTGATTTAGAAATAACAGAAAAAGCCCTAGATCGTCTTAAAATATCCAAAGATGGGCTTGATGAAACAGATAAGAATTATTTATTAACAATAATTGAAAAATTTAATGGTGGTCCAGTTGGAATAGAAACACTATCCACCGCTATCGGAGAAGATATCTCCACAATTGAAGATATGTATGAGCCATATCTAATTCAAATAGGATTAATAAAAAGAACGCCAAGAGGTAGAATAGCAACCAATCTTGCTTATTCCTACTTTCACAAAAGAAAAACAAATAAAAAGAAATAAATAGAGGTTGATAACTATGAAGAAAGGATTAACTAAAAAAGCCAAAAAAGACTTACAAGAAATATCTAAATATGATGATTTAAATATTGATTTAGAAACTACTATTGACTATCAAAACTTTAACAAAATGTATGATGAAATATCTAAAAAGAAACCCTCTTCCAACAAAAAAGTTAAAGTCTTAATAATTATTTTATTTATATTAATAATATCTTTTAGTATCCTTTTATTTTTCTATCTAAAAAAATGGGAAATTTTAGATGTAGAACTTTTAAACTATGATAAAGAAAACCAAATAATAACTCTAAAAGTTAAAACCTCTAAAGATAATAATGTCTTTTGTGCTTTAGGAAAAGATTCCAAAAACTTAAAATATACTGCTGTTACTAACTCTTTTTGTACCCCAAGAGGAAATCTTGATTCTACCACTATCTACTTCAAAAAAGATGGGGTAATCTTTAAAACTTATGAAATATCATCTTTAACCCTAGACGCTAGCTTTGTAGATAAAAAAATTTATTTAGCACCAAAAGATACTTACACTCTTAAAACTAATCTAACTTATCTAGGACAAATGCCTAATGTAAGATATGAAGTTGTTGATGAAAACATCCTAGATTTAAATACAGATAAACTAACATCTAAAAAAGATGGCGAAACCAAAATAAACTTATATATTGAAGATAAACTATATAGTAGTATGGATGTAGTAGTAACTTCTTTAATTGAAAAAAGACCAAAAAAGTTTAATACTAAAAAAAGTTATTTAACCTGTAATCGCTATACGACCGAAGAAGCAAAAATTCTAGATGACATACTAAGTACTAAAATAAATAATGTTGGCAATACAACAAGAGCCTCAGTTGTAGAAGCAGCTAGATTTTTAACCCTTGATTTTCCATATCGAATCCATTACTTCTTTGAAAATGGAAGAGTATCTGGTCTTGGAGAAAACTACGCTGACGGTGAGGGAAGATACTATCATAAAGGTTTGTACTTAAGTAAAGATAAATTTAAAGATATCAAATATGTTTTTGCAGGACCTGCTATCTGGGGCTGTGGCTTAACTAACTATGAAGATTATGGTATATATGTCTATGGTAAAAAAATGCCTAATGGTCTAGATTGCAGTGGTTTTGTAAGTTGGGTTTTATTAAATGGTGGCTTCGATGTAGGTGATCGTGGAGCAGGGGATACCTATGAAGACTTCCAAATGACTGATTTAGGTAATAGACAAAAAGTAACCAAACAACTTGTAGAAAGTGGACAAATAAAAGTTGGAGATTTACTAAATTGGTGGGGACACATTGCTATCATAATAGGAATAGATGAAAATAACTACTATGTTGCCGAAAGTCTAGACACCTATGGAGGAGTAGTAGTTAAAACTTATAAAAAAACTAATCTACCTAAAGATTGGACTTATGTCATGTTAATGGACGATGTTTATAAACAAGATGGAAAAATAACTAATATGTGGTATTAAACTTTGCTTTTAATTAAGTTTATTGTATAATATACAAACATGGAGGTAGAAAATGCAAACACAAGACTTTGATTATGAATTACCACTTGAATTAATTGCTCAAGAGCCTTTAAAAAAACGTGATGAATCAAGATTAATGATTGTAGATAAAAATACTGGTGAAATAACTCATGAAAAGTTTTCTAATATTATTAACTACTTAACTAGCAAAGATGTATTAGTTTTAAATGATACCAAAGTAATTCCTGCAAGATTAATTGGTCAAAAACAAACTACTAATGCTGTAATTGAAGTATTAATCTTAAAGTCTTTAGAAGACAATACTTATGAGTGTTTAGCCCGTCCTGCTAAAAGAGTAAAAGAAGGAACAGTAATTAACTTTCAAGATAAATTAAAACTAATTTGTACTAAAGTATTAGATGATGGTATAAGACATTTTAAATTTGAATATCAAGGTATTTTATTAGAAATACTAGATGAATTAGGACAAATGCCTTTACCACCATATATACATAAAGCTTTAAAAGATAAAAATAGATATCAGACAGTCTATGCTAAAAATGTTGGAAGTGCTGCTGCACCAACGGCAGGTCTTCATTTTACTATTGATTTATTAGATAAAATAAAACAAAAAAATATTAAAATAGTCTATGTTACACTTCATGTTGGTTTAGGTACTTTTAAACCAGTAACAGAACAAGATCTAACAAACCATAAAATGCATGAAGAATATTACTCAATGAGTAAAGAAACAGCCTCTATTTTAAATGAAACCAAAAAAAATGGTGGAAGAATTATAAGTGTAGGTACAACTTCCACAAGAGTACTAGAAACAATTATGCAAAAATATCATAAATTTACCCCTTGCAGTGGTACAACGGACATATTTATCTATCCAGGTTATCACTTCCTTGCAGTAGATAGCCTAATTACTAATTTTCATCTGCCTAAATCAACCTTAATCATGCTTGTCAGTGCTTTAAGTAGTAAAGAATATATCTTAAATGCTTACAAAGTAGCAGTAGAAAACAAATATAGGTTTTTCTCTTTTGGCGATGCCATGTTTCTAAAATAGAAAATAGCTTTTTCTTTTGTAATTTTAGGTAATATGATATAATCTATCTAGGAAAGGAAAGGACTATGAAAATTAAATATACATTAATAAAAAAAGACAATAATACTAAAGCAAGATTAGGTAAACTAGAAACTAACCATGGCACATATGATACCCCTATGTTCATGCCAGTAGGTACCAATGCCACAGTTAAAATGTTATCTCCTGAAGAATTAAAAGATGTTAATGCTGGAATAATTTTAGCCAACACTTATCACTTGTGGTTAAGACCGGGTGAAGATCTAGTAGCAAAAGCTGGAGGACTACATAAATTTATGAATTGGAACGGTCCTATCCTAACTGATTCGGGAGGCTTTCAAGTATTTTCTTTAGCTAATCCTAAAGATATTAGTGATGACGGTGTTGAATTTAAAAGCCATATAGACGGTCAAAAAATGTACTTAACACCTGAGAAATCAATAGAAATTCAAAACAAATTAGGTGCAGACATCATCATGTCCTTTGATGAGTGTGCATACTACCCATGTACATATGATTACATGCAAGAAAGTGTAGAACGCACCTTAAAATGGGCTAAAAGAGGTAAAGAAGTTCATAATAACCCTAATCAATCACTATTTGGTATCGTCCAAGGTGGAGAATTTAAAGATCTACGTGCAAAAAGTGCTATTGAAACAGTAAAAATGGATTTTGATGGCTATGCAATCGGAGGTACTTCTGTTGGTGAAGATAAAAAAACCATGTATGAAATGATTGATAACTGTATAGACTATTTACCAACTGACAAAGTAAGATATCTTATGGGTGTAGGAGATCCACTAGATATATTAAATGGTGTTAAAAGAGGTGTAGATATCTTTGATTGTGTTCAACCAACAAGAATAGCAAGACATGGCAATGCTTTTACAAGATATGGTAAAATTAATCTTAAAAATGCTAAATATAAAGAAGATTTTACTAAAATAAGTGAAGAGTGTGACTGTTATGCTTGTAAAAACTACACTAAAGCTTATATAAGACATCTATTAATGGTCAAAGAAACTTTTGGCCAAAGACTTCTATCAATCCATAACATAAGATTTCTAATAAAAATGACAGAAGAAATTCGCCAAAGTATTGAAAATGATTCATTTGATGAATATATGCAAGACTTTATAAAAAAATATACAAATAAATAATGGTGATATAATGGAAAAAATAACAGTAGTAGTACCAGTTTATAATACAGAAAAATATGTTATAAAATGTTTAGAAAGTATAAAAAATCAAACATATTTTAATCTAGAAGTATTAATAATTAATGATGGCAGTACTGATAATAGTGAAAAAATAATAAAAAATTATCTAAAAGACATAAATGATCCCAGATTTATTTATCACTATAAACCAAACTCTGGTGTAGGTAAAACAAGAAACTTAGGTATTAAACTAGCAACATCAAACTACATATCTTTTATCGATAGTGATGATTGGATAGAAAAAACTTTCTATGAAAAACTAATAAAAAAAATAAAAAAACAAGACTCATTTATAATGAATAGTAGTTTTTATAAAGTATATAACACTAAAAAAGAAATAACTAAAATAAAAAAAAGATCAATCTCTCTATTAAAAAGTCCATCTTGTTGTCTAAAATTATTTAATTTAACAACCATTAGACAGAACAATATCCAATTTGGTAATTATAAAATGGGCGAAGATCTAAACTTTACATTTAAAGTAATGTGCCATAATAAAAATTTTAGTATTTATACTAAACCATTGTATAACTACTATATGCGTGATGATTCCACAACTCATACATACGATATTAGTATGTTTAGTCTTTTAGATTCTATTAGTGATATGGAGTCCTACACAAAAGAAAATAACATAACTAAATTTAATGACATTTTAGAGTATATTAATATAAGTCATATCTTAATAGCCTTAATGAAAAGAGTACAACATCTAAAAGATTTCAAAACAAAAGTATATGAACAGTTAATAGATTATGTTACTAATAAATATCCTAATTGGATAAATAATAAACATATTAAGAGTCAATTAACTAAAGAAGAAAAAAATTATTTGTTAAGTCTTTACAATAAAGATATAAACAAATCTTTAATTTATTTAGAAAAGTTCTTATAATATAAGTAAGGAGGCACTATGAAATTAAGTGAAGGATTCTTTTATACTTTAAAAGAAGATGCAAAAAATGAAGAAAGTATAAGTGGAAATTTATTAACTAGAAGTGGTATGATTAAAAAACTTAGTAATGGAGTTTATATTTATATGCCTCTAGGTTATAGAGTTTTATCAAAAATAGAAAAAATTATTCAAGAAGAAATGGATAAAGCAGGTTGTAACCAGCTTGCTATGCCTAGTCTAATTCCTATTGATATCTATGAAGCAAGTGGAAGAAAAGACAATTTTGGCAAAAATATGTTTAGCTTAAAAGATCGCTATGATAGAGAATATGCTCTTGGTCCAACTCATGAAGAATTATTTGTTATGGCGGCATCAATGAAAATAAGAAGTTATAAAGATATGCCATTTAATATCTATCAAATTGCTAGTAAGTATCGTGATGAAACACGTCCTCGTTATGGTCTTATAAGAGTAAGAGAATTTAAAATGAAAGATGCTTATTCCTTTGATGCCACCAAAGAGGGTTTAGATAAGTCTTATCAAAAAATGTATGAAGCTTATAAAAATATTTTTGATAGATTAAAATTAGATTACAAAATAGTAAAAGCTGATACAGGTGTAATGGGTGGAGAACTATCTGAAGAGTATCAAGCAGTAAGTCCTATTGGAGAAGATGTCTTAGTATTATGTTCCAATTGTGACTATTCATCTAACCTAGAAGTTAGTGAAAGTATTATTAAAGAAAATCCTACTCAAGAAGAAATGTTACCATACGAAGAAGTATATACACCTAATGTCAAAACAATTAAAGAAGTAGCAAACTACCTAAATGCCAAAGAAGATAAGTTTGTTAAAACCTTAATATATAATGTGGATAATAAATTAGTTGCCTGTTTAATAAAAGGCGATCGTGACTTAAATGAAGTAAAATTAAGAAAATTACTAAATGCCAAAGAAGTAACTTTAGCAAGCAGTGAAGATATTCTAAATAAAGTAAATACTACGATAGGATATGTTGGTCCAATCAATCTTAATCTTCCAATTATAATGGATAGTGAGATTAGTAATCTTACCAACTTTGTAACAGGTGCTAACAAAGAAAATTACCACTATAAAAATGTTAATGTTAAAGATTTTAATTCAACATTAATTGGCGACATCAAAAATGTTAAAGAAGGGGATTTATGTCCTAAGTGTGGTAACAGTTTAATCTTTAAAAAAGGTATTGAAGTAGGAAATATTTTCAAACTTGGCGATAAATATTCTAAAAGCCTTAACTTAAAATATTTAGATAAAGATAATAAAGAAAACTATGTCCTAATGGGTTGTTATGGCATAGGTCTTGATAGGGTTTTAGCAGCTATTGCAGAACAGCATAACGATGAAAAAGGACTTATCTGGCCAGTTGCAGTTGCACCATTTACTATTGGCATATCAGTATTAGATGTTAATAGTGATGAAGAAATATCTAAAGCTAACTACCTATATAATGAACTTACAAAACAAGGTATCGATGTAATTTTAGATGATCGTAACGAAAGAATAGGAGTAAAATTTAAAGACTTCGATTTAATCGGTATACCATATCAGATAGTAATAGGTAAAAAAATATCTGATGGAATAGTAGAATTTAAACAAAGAACAAATAGTGAAACTAAACTTCTTAAACTAGAAAAAACCATAGATTATATAAAAGAAACTTTAACCAAAGAACAAATGTAGACAATATTTTTATCCAATAAATTCTATCATATAATTGGTGATAGAAATGAAAGTAAAAGTATTTGATGAAATGCATGAAAAAGATTTGCAAGATAACATTAATAAGTTTATTAGTGAAGAAGATGTAGAAATAATAGATATAAAATTTCAAGTAGCTATTTCCATGTTTGCTGAAGAACAAATCTATTGTTTCTCTGCAATGATAATTTATAACGAAAAAAAATAAAACCTCGAAAGGTTTTATTTTTTTGGAGTCCTATAAGACATCCTAACTGTATAAGTTAAAGTTTTTAAATCTTTTAAATCATCTAAAGAAGATACTTTATAGCCAGCTTTATTTAATTCTTGAATTAATTTTTCTAAACTTACATAATTTTCTGTAATATTTTCATATCCAGAAATTGCACCACTTTCAGCTTGTTTAACAAATACTTTAACACGTTCTTGAACTTGTCTATTATTACTAGCACTAGGTTTAGTTAAACTGTAACTAGACCATGCACTATATTTAACATCACTAGATTTTTTAGCGTCTTTTTTAGGAGAGGTAGCACTGTAACCTAAATCAGTTTGAACTAATTTATAGAATTGATAAGCAGTAGTAACTGTGCTATCATCTCTAATTGCATTAGCAACTGGAGAATTTACATAATAAGTATTTTCTTTATTAGGATCTGATTGTTTTGAAGGATAATATTCTTTTCTTGTACTAGAATACCATTTCCAAACTTTATCAGTATAAACATAAGCTTTAGCAGTTTGACATACTGATGGCCCGTCTTTAGAAATCTCACATTTTTTAGGTGTATATTCTGACCAATTACCATAAGTATAAATCTTTTCCTCACATGGACCAGATTGCCAACTTGGAGCCTCAGTTGCATTTTTATAATAACATTTATAAGCTTTAATTGTTGTTAGTCCAGCTTTTATTGCATCTTCATCTTCATTACAAGGTTTATCAACATTATCTATATAATGTCCAGTTGCAGGATTATAACATTGATATTTAACTTTCATTAGTTCATCAACAACTTTATAAGATCTAACTCGATAAACATCTTGATTAGCTTTAATTGTTCTATAACTTTCTTCCTTTGGTTTGTCAAATGATACTGAAACAATATCTTCGCCACTTTCTCCTTTTACAGGATAGCCTTTTGGAGCCACTGAAGAATAACCGTCATACACATCATGAGTATATACATACCATTTGGCAGCATTTTTAACTTCACTACCTTTTAAAGTATAATCTTTATTTGGAGCTTCTTTATAATAAGTTGAAACTGTAAGTGAATTTGTAGAATTATTTGGATAATAATTTTTTTCTTCTAAATACCACCTATATTGAATAGAACGATATCTATAGTAAGTTTTACGACCAGTAACAACATAAGAATTTGCTTCTAAATCAATTTCATCTTCCCAATATTCTTTTTCCTCACCAGTTGCTCCAGTAGTAACTAACTTCTGTGCTAAAAATTCAAATTTTACATCAGAATCCGGAGTAAATCCAGCACTGTTTTCATCACCACTTTGCCACTGTGAATAATTAATTTTTAATCTGTCATCACTACAAGATAAATTAGCAGCAAAATGAACATTTCCACTATTTAACTTGCAAGCTTTAACAATAGAACTAGTCATATCACAACTGTCAATAACTTCATTAGAAGTTAAACTTCCACTTTTCAAAAGTGTATCTAAACTAACTGAAGTACAATCTCCAATTGCTGTTGGAACAAGTGATTTATTTTTATCATAATAATCTTTTCCAGCATTAACGATTGCATCGTAATATTCATTTTCGTAATTATTAACAACTTCTTTTTCTTTATCTTTTTCAGTAAGTAAAACAATTGCCAAAACAATAACTACTATTAATAAAACAACTCCAAAAATGATTAGCAACTTTTTAATTGGTAAAGATTTCTTCTCTTGAAATCCTCCAAAAGATTGTTCTTCAACATAATTATTGTCAATAGCATTATCGAAACTATTTTCTTCATTAATAGAATTTTCGCTTGCTATACCACCGTCTATTGGAATATTATCAATTCCACTATCAATTGGTGTATCATCTATTGGAGCATCATCACTTGATGTATCTTCCGCCATATTATTAGCTTCACTATCAAGTGGAGCACTGTCCATTGGAGTATCGCTACTAGCATCATCTATTGGATTATTTATATTAGTATTTTCATCTCTATAATCTTGATATACATCGTTTTGTTCAACAACTTCATTAGGAACATAATCTTCAATTTGAGATTTTTTCTTTTTGAACATAAAACACCTCCATACTATTACATATTATATATATCAGAAAATTTTATAATTTTCAAGTAAGATTAGTTGATTTTAAAAAAAAAATATGTTAATTTTATTATAGTATGGTGGTGTAAAAATGAAAAAGATATTTATAAAAATTTTTGTAACAATTTTATTTTTATTAGCCTTTATAACACCAGCTTATGCAGGAGATGGATCAACTATCTCCATAGAAAGTGTTACTAAAGGATCAATCCCTTATCCAGGGGCACATGGTGGATATGTTTATCAAATGTATGGAACTTATTCATTTGGTGAAGTAAGCATGACTGTACCAGTATATTGCTTAGATGTTGAAAAACAACTTCCTCCAACACACACAAAATATGATAATGTGAATAGATATGATGAGGGTTTAGCTTGCCTTTTGGAAAATTCCATTAGTGTCTTTAGCGAGAACAATCAAAAAATTATTTGGGATCATCATGGACAAAATACAGATGATACTTGTGCAACACCAGATGATTCAAGTTGCGAGTCAACAGGTACCCTTAAAATAACTTCTCAATCAGACTCTCTTACAATTTCAGATGATTATACAATGTATACTAGTAAACCATTAACAGTAACAAGAAGTGGTTTAGCTACAAAATATACAGTAACTTTAAAAAATGCTCCAGAAGGCTCTTATGTAACAGATGAAAAAGGCAAAAAAATAACTGGGGAAACAAATGCTAGTAAAATTATCGTAAATATACCAAGTAGTGCAGTAAAGTCTGTAGTAACTGTTGAAGTAAATGTTAATTCTACATTTACTTATAGTTGTTCTGAAAGTTTTCCAGTTTTGACTTATTTCGCTGGTGGCGATAGTTATCAAAGAATCGTAGTTTATGGTCGTGAACATAGAGATGGTACACCTCAAACAGGTAAAGCAAGTGCCAAAACAACAGTAAAAATCACAACAGGAAGTATAACAATTGAAAAATATGATGAAGTATCAAAAGCTAAATTAAAAGGAGCTAAATTTGAACTTTTAGATAGTGATAATAAACCAGCTAAAAAAGCAGATGGCTCTTTAGTAGGAACAGTAACTACTAATGATCAAGGAACAGTTAAAATTGATAATTTATTATTTGGTGTATATACACTAAAAGAAGTAGGAACACCAACTAATTATAAAATTCAAACAAGAACATATAAAGTTGAATTAAAAGGTGCTACAGCAAAACAAGAAGTACCAAATACACCAATTGGTAAAATAAAAATTATTAAAATAGACGAAACAAATAATAATCGTTTACAAGGAGCTGTCTTTACTTTGTATGATAGCAAAGGTAATCCTGCTAAAGATGCCTATGGTAAAGAAATAGGAAAATTAACTACTGACAAAAATGGAGAAATTTTAGTTGAAAATTTATTATATGATGTATATACTCTAAAAGAAGTAGGAACACCAACTAATTATAAAATCCAAACAAGAACATATAAAGTTGAAGTAAAATCACCTATTGTAGAACAAGAAGTACCAAATACACCAATTGGTAAATTAAAAGTCGTTAAAATAGATAAAGAAAGTAGTGAACGTTTACAAGATGCTGTCTTTATTCTATATGATAGCGAGGGTAATCCAGCCAAAGATGCCTATGGTAAAGAAATAGGACAATTAACTACAAATAAAGCAGGAGAAGCTTTTGTAGAAAACTTATTATATGGAACATATTATTTAAAAGAAATTAAAAATCCATATGGTTATTCTGTATTAACAAGTTCAATTGAAGTAACA
>CANQOV010000016.1 GCA_947625575.1 uncultured Bacilli bacterium
TTTCGGATGTATATTATATATTAAAGGTATCATTTCTAAAAAATTTCTTGGTATCATTTCTAAAAAGGATTAACAATAATTTACGCATAGTTGACTAAAATTTGGAAATAAGTTATACTTTAATTGATGATAAATGATGGGAGGGGACAATTAATGGAACGAAAAATAACAGAAGATTTATTAAGATGGAAAGTAGACAATCAGAAAAGACCACTGTTGCTAACTGGGGTATCTGGCTGTGGAAAAACGTATACAGTCTTAGAATTTGGTAAAAGAGAATATAAAAATATCGTTTACTTTGACTGCACCAACAACCTAGAACTAAAATATGTCTTTGAAAAAAATACCACTCTAGAAAAATTAATAAGAGCATTATCTGCCATTTCTTTAGAATCAATATTTAAAGAAGAAAGCTTGCTCGTATTTGATAATGTGACCGAACAAGTAATAAAACAAATAAAGAAACTATTGCCATCAAAAATAGAATACCATATCATAATGATTACAAATGAAATAGATAAACTAATAAAAATAACTGAAGGCTTAACAATTAAAAAAATGAATTTAGTGACATTTCCAGAATACTTAAAATATCAAGGTAAAGAGCAATTAATAGAATTTATTAACAATTCCTTTAAAAACGATAAACCAATGCCTTTCCACAATATGGCTATGGAGCTATATAATGAATTTGTTTTAACTGGAGGCTACCCTGATGCCATTACTACGTATGAGGAAAAGAAAAACTATAATTTTTTAAGTGGCATCCTAGATAAAAATGTCAATTTAATACTAAATAAATTAATGGATATGGAAAATTTAATAGACATAAAAAGAGGAAAAGAAATATATGACAATATTGCTATCCAATTGTTAAAAGATAACAAAAAGTTCATGTATGGCTTAATTAAACCGGGAACTAGAGCTAAAGATTATGAAAATGCTATCAAATATATGGAAACTTCTAACATGATAATAAAAAGCACAAGAATCAATGAACTAACTTCGCCATTAAGTAAAATAAAAGATGAGGATAGCTTCAAATTATACTACAATGATACAGGAATTCTTTTCAAAAAAATGAATGTAAGTGCCAATAGATTATTAACGAACAACAAACTAATGAATATTATCTATGAACAAAATATTGTTAATACATTAAGCCAAAATGGCTTTACTATCTATCACTACCATTCAGTAGGAAAAGCTCAAATAGATGTTGTGATCCAAACTAGAAAAGGCAAAATAATTCCTATAGAAATATTTGGTGAAGAAGAAAACTCTAAATCAAAAAGTATGGCCCTAGCATTAAATAAATATAACCTAACCAGTGCCATAAGATTTACCGAAGATAACTTCAAAGAAAAAAGAAATATTAAATATGTTCCATACTACGCAGCATTTTGTGTTACCGAAAACCTATAAAGATATTCTAAAGGGATATCTTTTTTATTATTTCCTAAAAATTATTCAATAAAAGTAAAAAAACGAAAAAAATTGAAAAAAACATAATTTTTTCTTGCTTTTAATATAATGTTGTGATATCATTATATCGTTATGACTGCGATGATGTGCGAGGTTGTCGATACACGAGGCATAGTTGTACACGTGTTATAGGGTTATTTGCACGGAGCGAGTCTATACTAGATATAGGCGAAGGGAGGAATATAGATGTCACAGATCGTAAGAGTTAAACTATCATCATTTGACCACAGAATACTTGATAATGCTGCTGCAAAAATAGTTGAAACAGTAAAAAGAGTAGGTGGCGTAGTATCAGGACCAGTTCCACTACCAACTGAAATTGAGAAAATAACTATTTTAAGATCAGTACACAAGTATAAAGATGCTCGTGATCAATATGAAGTTAGAACTCATAAAAGATTAATTGATATCAAAAATCCAAGTAAAGAAACGATGGATGCATTACAACGTTTAGATTTACCAAGTGGTGTTGATATCCAAATAAAACAAAAATAACAAATAAATAATGGAGGAAAGAAAAAATGAAAGGAATCTTAGGTAAGAAAATAGGAATGACTCAAGTATTTTCTAAAGATGGAAAATTAGTTCCTGTTACTGTAATTGAAGTTGAGCCAAACGTAGTAACTCAAATTAAAACTAAAGAACATGATGGCTACGAAGCAGTTCAATTAGGATTAGAAACAATCCGTGAAAAAGTAAGTAACAAAGCTAAAATGGGTCATACAAAAAAAGCAAATACTGCTCCTAAGCGCTTCTTAAAAGAAATAAAGGGAGTAGACATCAATAACTATGAAGTAGGCCAAGAAGTAAAAGCCGATTTGTTTGAAGCCGGAGAAATTGTTGATGTAACTGGTATTAGTAAAGGAAAGGGTTATCAAGGTGTTATTAAGAAAAATAATCAACACACAGGACCAATGGCTCATGGATCAAAATATCACAGAGGCGTAGGCTCACTTGGTACAATGCTTCCAAAAAGAGTATTAAAGGGAAAAGCATTACCTTCACACATGGGTGATGAACAAGTAACAATCCAAAACTTAGAAGTAATCAAAGTGGACATGGAAGATAACTGTATTTTAGTAAAAGGTAGTATTCCTGGAGCTAAAAAATCTTTAGTAGTAATCAAAAAAGCAGTTAAAAATGACAAGAAAAACGAAGCATTTGATTTAATCTCTTATGTTAAAGAAAACGCTACAGAATCTGTTGAAGAACCAACAGCTAATGAAGAAGTACAAGAAGAACAAACACCTTCTGAAACTGTAGCTATGGAATAAGGAGGCAATCATGAAATTAGATATTTTAAACTTAAAAGGTGAAAAAGTAAAAGATTACACTTTAGATAAAGAAGTTTTTGGAATTGAAGAAAATGAAAAAGTCTTAAAAGATGCTCTTGTAGTAGCAACATCTTCATTAAGACAAGGAACACATAAAACAAAAACACGTGCAGAAGTAAGTGGTGGTGGAAGAAAACCATGGAAACAAAAAGGAACAGGAAATGCACGTCAAGGCTCTATTAGAGCGGTACAATGGGTAGGTGGAGGCATTGCCTTTGGACCAGTACCAAGAGATTACAGCAAAAAACAAAACAAAAAAGAAAGAAGATTAGCTTTAAAATCAGCTTATACTCTTAGAGCAAAAAATAAAGATATCATTGCAGTTGAAAGCTTAAAATTAACAACACCAAAGACAAAAGAAATACAAGAAGTATTAAAAACTTTAAATTTAGCTGATAAAAAAGTATTAGTAATTGTTAAAGAATACGATGAAAATTTAATTTTAGCTTCACGTAATTTACAAAATGTTGTAATAGCATTACCAACTGAAGTTAGTGTATTAGATATAATAGGTTCTAACAAATTATTAATAGAACAAGAAGCTTTAGATGAAATAAAGGGGGCACTTAAATAATGGATACAAAATATTTAGAAATTATTAAAGCACCAGTGGTAACAGAAAAAGCTGCAAACTTAACTCAAGATAAAAACTTATACAGCTTCTATGTTGATCCAAAAGCAACTAAAACTCAAATAGTAGACGCTTTAGAAAAGATTTTCAAAGTTGAAGTTGTAGATATTAAAACAATAAACGTTCACCCAAGAAAGAAAAGAGTAGGACGTTACACAGGACTTACTAATAGAAAGAAAAAAGCAATTGTTAGACTAAAAGAAGGTCAAACAATTGAACTAGGGTAAGGAGGTAAATTATGGCAATAAGAAATTACAAACCTACCACAAACGCAAGAAGAGGCATGAGTACTCTAATTAATGATGAAATTACAGAAACAAAGCCTGAAAAAAGCTTATTATCAAGAAAAAATAATAAAGCCGGAAGAAATAATCAAGGTAAAATTACCGTAAGACATCAAGGTGGTGGAGAAAAAAGAAAATATCGTGTAATTGATTTCAAAAGAAATAAATTAAACATCGAAGGTAAAGTAGCAACAATTGAATACGATCCAAATAGAAGTGCAAATATTGCTTTGATAAATTATAAAGACGGTGAAAAAAGATATATTTTAGCACCAAAAGATTTAAAAGTTGGCATGACTGTAGTATCAGGACCAGATGCCGACATAAGAGTAGGAAATAGCTTGCCACTATTCCAAATTCCAGTTGGTACAATAGTACACAACATAGAACTTCAACCAGGTAAAGGTGGCGAATTAGCAAGATCTGCTGGAGCATCAGCTCAAATATTAGGCCGTGAAGATAACTACGTATTATTAAGATTAACATCTGGCGAAGTAAGAAAAGTATTAGGTACTTGTATGGCCACAATTGGAGTTGTAGGTAACGAAGATTATGGACTAGTAAAACTAGGAAAAGCCGGAAGAAAAAGACACATGGGCATAAGACCTACAGTTCGTGGATCTGTTATGAATCCTAACGATCACCCACATGGTGGTGGTGAAGGTAGAGCACCAGTTGGTCATGCTGGACCAATGACACCTTGGGGCAAACCAGCACTTGGTTATAAAACAAGAAAGAAAAAACAATCAGACAAACTTATTGTTCGTCGTAAAAATGATAAATAGGAAAGGATTAAAATTATGGCAAGAAGCGTAAAAAAAGGACCTTATGTATTCGAAAGATTACTAAACAAGGTACAAGATTTAAATAAATCAGGAAAAAAAGAAGTTATAAAAACATGGTCACGCCGCTCTACAATTTATCCTGAATTTATCGGACATACATTCGCAGTTTACAATGGTAAAGAATTTATTCCAGTATATGTAACAGAAGATATGGTTGGACATAAATTAGGAGAATTTTCTCTAACACGTAAATTCGGTGGACATGGTCAAGAAAAACAATAGGCACAAGAAGAAGGAGGAAATAAAAAATGGACGTAAAAGCAATAGCTAAAGGAGTACGAGTAAGCCCAATAAAAGCTCGCCTAGTAGCTGATTTAGTTCGTGGCAAAAATGTAATTGACGCTAAAAACATTTTAGAAAATTATAATAGCAAACCAGCAAGAATAGTGAAAAAAGTACTTGATTCTGCTTGTGCAAATGCTCTTAATAACAATAAGTTAGATGAAAACAAATTGTATGTTAAAGATATAAGAGTAGATCAAGGACAGACACTAAAAAGAAGAGTACCAGGTTCTCGTGGTTCTGTTGATAAATTCTATCATAGAACATCACACGTAACTGTAGTGGTAACAGAAAGGTAGTTTGGAGGTTATTTATGGGACAAAAAGTTAGTCCAACAGGACTTAGAATCGGAGTCAACAAAGATTGGGAATCAAAATGGATGGCTTCAAAAAAAGATTTCGCTAAATATTTAAACAATGATATCAAAATAAGAGAGTATTTAGAAAAGAATCTTAAAGATGCCGGAGTTGCCAAAATCGAAATACAAAGAACAGCAAAAAGATGTGAAGTAATTATCCACACAGCTAAACCTGGTGTAATAATAGGCCGTGGTGGAGAAGGAATCAATAAATTAAAAGATAGCTTATCAAAAGTTGCTGATGAAAAAGTACAAGTTTCAATAGTAGAAGTTAAAAATATTGATTTAAATGCCACATTAGTAGCAAAATCAATAGCTAAACAAATTGAAGCTCGTGGATCATTTAGAGCAGCAGAAAAGAAAGCCATAAGAGCAGCCATGAAAGCAGGAGCTAAAGGAATCAAAACTTTAGTATCTGGTAGATTAAATGGTGTAGAAATGGCTAGAAGTGAAGGCTACCAAGAAGGAGTTATTCCATTGCATACAATCCGTGCTGATATTGATTATGGATTTGCAGAAGCAAATACAACCTATGGTAAATTAGGAATCAAAGTATGGATTTGCAAAGGAGAAATTCTACCTTCTAAAAAGGACAAAGGAGGTAATTAATTATGTTAATACCATCTAGAACAAAATTTAGAAGAGTTCACAGATTAAAATATGAAGGAAAAGCAAAAGGTAATACTGTATTAACAAATGGTGATTATGGTCTATTAGCAACTGAAGGTGCATGGATCACTAACAACCAAATTGAAGCAGCACGTATTGCCATGACACGTTACATGAAACGTGGTGGAAAAGTTTGGATAAACATTTTCCCTCATATGCCAAAAACAGCTAAACCACTAGAAGTTCGTATGGGATCTGGAAAAGGAGCAGTAGACAAATGGGTAGCTGTAGTAAAAAAAGGAAAAATTTTATTTGAATTATCAGGTGTTGATGAAGAAACAGCAAGAGAAGCATTAAGATTAGCCCAACACAAATTACCAATAAAAACCAAGTTTATAAAAAAGGAAGATATGGGTGGTGAAAACGCATGAAATTAGAAGAATTAAGAAAACTATCCACAGAAGACTTACAAAAGAAAATAAAAGAAAATAAAGAAGAATTATTTAATTTGCGTTTCCAACAAGCGACAGGTAACCTAGAAAAACCATCTAGATTACACACACTAAGAAAAGAAGTAGCACGAATGAAAACAATCATTCGCGAGCGTGAACTAGAAAAATAATAGGAGGTTACAATGAAAGAAACTGTTAAAAAAGAATTTGTTGGAAAAGTTGTAAGTGACAAAAACAATAAAACTATTACTGTATTAGTAGAAACTTATAAAAAACATCCAAAATATGGTAAAAGAGTTAAATATAGTAAAAAATATAGTGCTCATGATGAAACTAATAAAGCTAAGGTTGGAGATGTTGTTAGAATAGTCGAAACAAGACCACTTTCTAAAACAAAAAGATTCTATTTAGCTGAAGTTTTAGATAATGGGGTTATACTTTAATCTTTAAGGAGGAAATAGTATGGTTCAACAAGAAACACGTTTAAAAGTTGCTGATAACTCAGGAGCTCGTGAATTATTAGTTATCAGAGTGCTTGGCGGAAGTAAAGTAAAAACTGGAAATATTGGTGATGAAGTAGTAGGTACCGTAAAAAAAGCTTTACCAAATGGTACTGTAAAAAAAGGTAAAGTTGTAAAAGCTGTAATCGTAAGATCAGTTCAAGGTGTAAAACGACAAGATGGTTCTTATATAAAATTTGATGATAATGCATGTGTATTAATAAAAGATGATAAATCTCCAGTAGGTACACGTGTATTTGGACCAGTAGCAAGAGAGCTTCGTGATAAAGATTACATGAAGATTGTCTCTTTAGCTAAAGAAGTATTATAGGAGGTAACACATGAAATTAAAAGTTGGCGATAAAGTAAGAGTAATGACTGGAAAAGATAAAGGTAAAGAAGGTAAAATTACTCATACATTTAAAAACGAAAACAAAGTAATCGTGGAAGGTATCAACATGATAAAAAAACACATTAAACCAAATAATGCTAATGAAACTGGTGGAATCGTAGATACAGAAGCAAAAATAGATGCATCAAACGTAATGATGTTAGATAAAAAGACAAATAAACCAACAAGAATTTATTCTATGGTTGATACAAAATCAAATAAAAAAGTTAGAGTGAGCAAAACTCACGAAAAACTTGATTAATTGAAAGGAGGGTAATTATGAACCGCCTAAAAGAAAAATATATAAAAGAAATAGTTCCTAATTTAAAAAATAAATTTTCATATAAATCTGTAATGCAAGTTCCAAAATTGGAAAAGATTGTAGTTAATATTGGTGCTGGAGATGCCTCACATAACTCAAAATTACTTGAAGCTGCAGTAAATGATCTATCATTAATCACAGGACAGAAACCAGTAGTTACAAAGGCTCGTAAATCAATCGCAGGTTTCAAAATTCGTGAAGGTCAAAATATTGGTTGCAAAGTTACATTAAGAGGAGAAAATATGTATAACTTCTTAGATAAATTAATATCTATTTCACTTCCACGTGTAAGAGATTTTAGAGGATTATCCAAAACAGCATTTGATGGAAGAGGAAATTATACTATTGGAGTAAAAGAGCAATTAGTATTCCCTGAAATTGAATTCGATAACGTAGTAAAAGTAAGAGGTATGGATATTGTTCTTGTAACAACAGCAAAAACAAACGAAGAAGCATACGCATTACTTGAAGAGTTAGGAATTCCATTTAGGAAATAATTGGAGGTTATTATGGCAAAGAAAAGTATGATTGCGAAAGCACAAAGACCAAAAAAATTTAAAGTACGTGAATACACACGTTGTACAAGATGCGGAAGACCTCATAGTGTACTTAGAAAATATGGTATTTGTCGTATTTGCTTTAGAGAATTAGCAAATAAAGGACAGATTCCAGGAGTAAAAAAATCAAGCTGGTAGGCGTTAGAAGGAGGAATTTAATATGGTAGTAACAGACCCAATTGCAGATTTGCTAACAAGAGTACGTAATGCAAATGCAATTAAGAAGAAAGTAGTATCCATGCCTGCATCAAAAACAAAAACTGAAATTGCTAAAATATTAAAAGAAGAAGGTTTCATTGAAGACTATAAAGTTGAAGATTCAACTCTTACAATGAACTTAAAATATACTGATAAAAAAGAAAGAGTAATCAAAGGATTAAGACGTATTTCTAAACCGGGATTAAGAGTTTATGCCAAAGCTGAAGAATTACCTACAGTATTAAATGGCTTTGGAATAGCAATAATTTCTACATCAAAAGGAATTATGACTGATAAACAAGCAAGAAAATCATCCCTAGGTGGAGAAGTAATGGCTTATATTTGGTAGGTGAAAATATGAGTAGAATAGGAAAAAGAAAACTAACTATTCCCGATGGAGTAACTGTAACTCAAGAAAATGATGCAATCACAGTAAAAGGCCCAAAAGGAGAGTTAACAGAAAAAATAAATAAAGCAATTAAAGTTACAATTGAAGGTAATGAAATAAAAATTGAAAGAGAAAACGACTCAATTCCTACAAGAGCATTACATGGAACAACTAATGCAAACCTAAAGAATATGATTGAAGGAGTATCAAAAGGATATTCTAAAGATCTTGAAATTGTTGGAGTTGGTTACAGATTTAGCCTAAAAGGTAATAAATTAGTTATAAATGCTGGTTTTTCTCATCCAGTAGAAAAAGAAATCCCAACAGGAATAAAAGTTGATGTAAAATCAAATACAGAACTTACAATTTCTGGATATGATAAAATTCAAGTTGGTGAGTTTGCGGCCATTGTTCGTAAAGTAAAAGAACCAGAGCCATATAAAGGAAAAGGTATTCGTTACGTTAATGAACATGTAAAACGTAAAGAAGGTAAAAAAGCTAAATAGATAGGAGGGTAATTATGATAAAAAAAGAATCTCGAAATGAAATGCGTAAAGTAAGACATGAAAGAATTAGAAAACAAATTGTAGGTACAAAAGACGTGCCTAGACTAAGTGTTTATCGTTCAAATAAAAACATTTTTGCCCAATTAATTGATGATGAACAAGGTAAGACTTTAGCAAGTGCCTCTTCCCTAAAATTACAAGGAAATAGCACTGAAGTAGCAGCTAAAGTAGGAGTTGAAATCGCTAAAGAAGCAAAAAAATTAAAAATAGAAAAAGTAGTATTTGATCGTGGTGGATATCTTTATCATGGTCGCGTAAAAGCATTAGCAGATGCAGCTCGCGAAAATGGTTTGGAATTCTAGTAGGAGGTAAAGTATGCAAAATAAAAAAGTAAGACAACCTGCTAAAACGTTAGAAGAAATAGTAGTTGACACAAAAGCCGTTGTAAAAGTTACAAAAGGTGGACGTCAAAGAAGATTCCAAGCTGTAGTTTTAGTTGGGGATAAAAAAGGACTTGTAGGTTTCGGTACTGGAAAAGCAAACGAAGTATCAGAAGCAGTAAAAAAAGCAAGACAATCTGCAAGTAAAAATATGATTAAAGTTCCAATGATTGATGGAAGAACAATCCCACATGAAATGACTGCCCAATCAGGAGCAACAAAAGTAATAATTAAACCTGCTAAAGAAGGTACTGGACTTATTGCAGGTGGAGCTGTAAGATCTGTTTTAGAAATAGCAGGATACCGCGACATTGTTTCAAAATCTCTTGGTTCAAGAACTAAAATCAATATGGCAAGAGCAACACTTAAAGCTCTATCTAATATAAAAACAGTAGAACAAGTTGCAGAAATGCGTGGAAAAACAAAAGAGGAGATTTTAGGATAATGGAATTACATGAATTAAAGAAAAATGAAAAAGCCACAAGAGAAAGACATAGAGTAGGAAGAGGCTCAGGAAGTGGCTGGGGAAAAACAAGTGGTCGTGGACAAAAAGGTCAGAAAGCAAGAAGTGGAGCTTCAATTAATCCAGTATTTGAAGGTGGACAAACACCATTATATAGAAGACTTCACAAAAGAGGATTTACTAATGCTAAATTCAAAACAAGATATGCTGAAATTAACGTTGGCGATCTAAATGTATTTGAAAATGGCACAGTAGTAACACCAGAATTATTAAAAGAAAAGAAAATTGTCAAAAATCAATTAGATGGTATCAAAGTATTAGGATACGGTAATTTAGAAAAGAAATTAACAGTAAAAGCCCATAGATTTAGTCAAGGAGCTTTAAAAAAACTTGAAGAATCAGGAAGCAAAACAGAGGTGATTTAATATGTTTAAAAGTCTTAAACAGCTATTCACTAGTAAAAATAAAGATTTAAGACATAGAATATATTTTACTTTAATAGCATTATTAATATTCTCTGTTGGTACTACAATTGAATTACCAACAGTAAAAGATGCTACTAAAGCTTTAGGCTTCTTTCAATTACTAAATGTCATTGGAGGAGGAGCTTTAGAAAGATCATCTATTTTTGCTCTAGGTGTCAGTCCATACATCACAGCATCAATCATAATTCAACTATTGCAAATGGATATAATACCTTATTTTTCAGAGCTTGAAAAACAAGGAAATGTTGGACGACAAAAAATAAATCAAATAACAAGATATACAGGAATAGTATTTGCAGCAATCCAAGGTTTTGCCATGAGCTACTATTTCCTAGGAGCTAAAGCTCCATTAATGGACAGAATAGAAACAACTGTAATATTAACTGCCGGAACAGCGTTCTTATTATGGTTAGGAGATCAAATAACTCAAAAGGGAATAGGTAATGGTATATCTTTAATTATCATGGCTGGAATAGTCAATACTCTTCCAAATATGTTTGCCACAGCCTTTAAAGAATTAATTGACGTAAAATCATTAGAATTTGCTGGAATCGGACTATTTGTCTTATTCGTAATAGTGTATATTCTAGTAATTGTAGGAACAATATTTGTTGAAGGTGCAGAACGTAAAATACCAATTCAATATGCTAATAAATCAACAACTAGTCTTGGTAAACAAACATATATGCCAATAAAAATCAATTCTGCTGGCGTAATACCAGTAATCTTTGCATCAAGTTTACTAGGAGTTCCTGCTACTATTGCCCAATTTATTAATAAAGAAGGTTTCACTAATTTTGTTAGTAAATATCTTGACTATACAAAACCAATAGGATTTGTTATATTTATAGTGTTAATATTCTTCTTTGCTTATTTCTATACATTTGTTCAAATGAAACCAGATGACATGGCAAAGAACTTACAAAATAATGGTGGTTATATCCCAGGAGTTAAACCAGGCGATACAACTAGCAAATATTTAAGCAAAGTTTTATCAAGATTAACAATTGTTGGAGCAACATTTTTAACAATCATCGCAGCACTTCCAATAATAGTAAATATCTTTACATCATTGCCATCAAGTGTCTCTGTTGGAGGTACAGGATTACTAATCGTTGTAGGTGTTTCTATTGAAACATACAAACAATTAGAAAGTAGTCTATTAAGTCGTTCATATTCAACAAATAAAAGTTATAGAAGGGCAAGAGTATAATGAAAAATATTATTTTATTAGCACCTCCCGCTGCAGGGAAAGGTACATTAGCCAAATTGTTAGAACAAAACTTTGGATATATTTCCTTATCAACTGGAGATATATTAAGAGCCAAAGCTAAAACTGATGAAGAATTATCTAACAAATTAAAAACAGGTATGTTAATTGATGATCAAACAGTATTTGCATCTTTATCAACAGTTTTAGAACAAATTGATAAACCATACATTTTAGATGGTTTTCCAAGAACAGTAAAACAAGCTGTAATGTATGATGAACTACTAAATAATTTAAATAAAGATTTAGGTATAGTAATTTACTTGAATGTTAATAAAGAAACACTACTACAAAGAGTAACAACTCGCATTGTATGCCCTAAATGCAAAAGATCTTATTCAACAGTAAATAAAGAACTATTACCAAAAAAAGAAAATATCTGTGATGATTGCAATACAGAATTAGTAGTAAGAGAAGATGATAAAGAAGAAGTATTTGAGAAAAGATTTCAAGAGTACCTAGAAAAGACATTACCTTTAATTGATTATTATGAACAAAAAGGTAAATTAACCAAGATTGATGCAATCTCATCAAATGAAACATTTAAGCAAGTATCTTCGTTAATAAAATAGGTGAAAAATGATAAGTATTAAAAGTGAATATGAAATACAGTTATTAAAAATTGCAGGTAACATTGTATATCAGGCACATCAATACATAAAAGATAAAATCAAACCGGGAATTACAACCAAAGAACTTGATTCTTTAATAGAATCATTTATAAGAAGTAAGGATGCTACACCATCTTTTAAAGGTTTTGAGGGATTTCCTAATGCAACTTGTATCAGCATAAATGAAGAAGTTGTTCATGGAATACCTAAAAACAGAAAATTAAAAGAAGGTGATATTGTATCAATAGATATTGGTGCATGTTATAAAGGCTATCATGGAGATTCAGCTTGGACTTACAAAGTTGGTAAAATAACCAAAGAAAAAGAATATCTAATGTATCACACAGAACAATCTCTAATGAAAGGTCTAGAACAAGTAAAACCAAACAACAGAATAGGAGATATTTCTAACGCTATCGAAGAATATGCGGTAGCTCATAACCTAGGAGTTGTTAAAGAACTTGTAGGCCATGGTGTTGGAAATAGTATTCATGAAGATCCAGATGTCCCAAACTATGGAAAGAAAAACACTGGACCAATATTAAAAGAGGGCATGGTTTTAGCAATAGAGCCAATGCTAACGTTAGGTAGCCCAGAAATAGTAATGAAAGAAGATAACTGGACTATCGAAACAGAAGATTATAGTCCATCTGCTCACTATGAACATACAGTAGTGGTAACAAAAGATGGTTATAAAATTTTAACAGGAGTGTTGGAAAATGGCAAAGAAAGACACAATTGAAGTTGAGGGGAAAGTAGTAGAAGTTTTACCAGGAACACAATTTAAAGTAGAACTTCCAAACGGTCATATCATAGATGCCTACGTTTCTGGCAAAATGCGAATGAACTATATTCGTATTTTAACAGGTGATAAGGTTATGATCGAAATGTCCCCATATGATTTAACACGTGGGCGAATAATCTACAGACAAAAGTAGGAGGGAAAATATGAAAGTAAGACCATCAGTAAAAAAGATGTGTGCTAAGTGCAAGATAATTAAACGTAAAGGAAAATTAATGGTTATTTGTGAAAATCCAAAACACAAACAAACACAAGGTTAATAGGAGGTAATTAATGGCACGTATTAAAGGTATTGAAATACCAAATGAAAAAAAAGTTAAAGTTTCTCTAACTTATATCTATGGAATCGGACCAACAAGAGCTATGAATATCTTAACTGCAACAAAAATTGATCCAGAAAGAAGAACAAAAGATTTAACAAATGATGAATTAGGTAAGATTCGTGAAGAAGTTAATAAGTATGTTACTGAAGGAGATCTAAGACGTGAAGTTTCAATGAACATTAAAACCAAAATGGAAATAGGTTCATATCAAGGAATTCGTCATAGAAAAGGCCTACCAGTAAGAGGACAAAGAACAAACAGAAATGCTAAAACTCGTAAAGGAAAAGGAAAAGTTGTAGCAAATAAAAAGAAATAATAGAAGAGTTTAGGAGGTTAAACTATGGCTTATAAACAAAGAAAAAGAAAAGTAAAAAAGAATATTCCTGAAGGTGTTGCACACGTTCACGCAACATTTAATAATACAATTGTTACTATAACAGATAAAGACGGAAATGTAGTAGCTTGGGCTTCAAGTGGAACAACAGGATTTAAAGGTAGCAAAAAATCAACTCCATTTGCCGCAGGTCAAGCTTCAGAAAAAGCAGGACGTGTTGCATACGATGCAGGTATGAGAAAAGTAGAAGTAGTCGTAAAAGGTGTTGGTTCTGGAAGAGAAACAGCAATAAGATCATTAAGTACAGCAGGTCTTGAAGTAACTTCAATAACAGATGTTACTCCAATTCCACATAATGGATGCCGTCCACCAAAAAGACCACGTAACTAATGAAGGAGGAAAAGTAAATGATTCAATTTGAAAAACCAAATTATAAAATCACAGATTATGTAGAAAAAAGTAATTATGGAAGATTTGAACTAGAACCACTTGAAAGAGGTTTTGGTTACACAATTGGTAATGCATTAAGGAGAATTTTACTATCATCTCTTCCAGGAAGTGCAATAACAAGTGTAAAAATCGATGGTGTATTACATGAATTTCAAACTATTGAAGGAGTAAGAGAAGACGTAACAACAATAATATTAAACTTAAAAAATGTTGTTATCAAAAAGCACTGTGAAGAAGATAGAGTAATAAGACTATCTAAAGATACTGAAGGTGTTGTGACTGCTGGAGATATAACATGTGATGCTGATGTTGAAATAGTAAACAAAGATTTAGTTATTGCCAATCTTGCCAAAGGTGGCAAACTTGATATGGAAATGACTGTATCATCTGGTCGTGGTTATGTAAGAGCAGAAGAAAATAAAAAATTATTAACAGATAAAAAAGTTGGAGTAATAGCAATAGATTCATTATATTCTCCAATTGAAAAAGTAGCTTATGAAGTTGAAGATGCCCGTGTTGGTCAAAATGAAAACTATGATAAATTAGTTTTGGAAGTATGGACAAACAGCTCAATAAAACCAGAAGACGCTGTTGCTTTAGCAGCTAGAATTTTAATAGAACATTTAGAAATAGTGGCTAACATAAGTAACATAGCTAACATAAGTGGTATGATGATTGAAAAGAAAGAAGATCCAAAACAAAAAGCTTTAGAAACAGCAATTGAAGATTTAGACTTTTCAGTTCGTGCTTATAACTGCTTAAAAAGAGCAGGAATTCATACTCTACAAGATTTAGTAAATAAATCAAGTTCAGAAGTTATGAAAATACGCAATTTAGGAAAGAAATCATTAAAAGAAGTAATGGATAAAATTAAAGAATTAAACCTTACTTTAAGAGATGACGATTAAAAGGAGTGAGTAATTATGGCATACAAAAAATTAGGTGTTGATAACAAACATAGAAGAAGCATGCGTGCTAACCTAGCAGCAAGTCTTATCTTAAACGAAAGAATAGAAACAACCGAAGCAAGAGCAATAACAGCAAGACGTGATGTTGAAAAATTAATTACCCATGCAAAAAAAGGAACATTAGTTTCTCGTAGAAAAGTATTAGCCTTTTTAATGAATAATACTGTAGCAACAAAAAAATTATTTGACGACATCGCTTTACGTTATGCTAATCGTAATGGTGGCTATACAAGAATTCTAAAATTAGATGAAAGAAAAGGCGACGATGCCTTAATGGTTGTTTTAGAACTAGTAAAATAAATTGATACCCAAAAAGGTATCTTTTTTTTGTCAAAAATATGTTAAAATAAAAAATGCAACCAATAAGTTACATAAAACAACTAAAAATTGGTAGAGTGCAACAGGGTTTTATAATAATATTTTCTCGAGGTGATAAAATGAATTTTAGTGAAAAATTACAAAATTTAAGAAAGGAACAAAAATTATCCCAAGAACAGTTAGCAAGTATGCTAGATGTTTCAAGACAATCTGTATCTAAATGGGAATCAGGTCAAACCTATCCAGAAATGGATAAGCTACTAACCATGTGCAAAATATTTTCTTGTACTCTAGAAGAACTAACAAATGATGAAATAAAAGAAATATCCAAAGAAAAAAAGAACAACTCAAACATAATAGATGAACTATTAAACAATATTAATCAATCAATAAAAATGTTTAATAACATGACCATTAAAGAAATAATAAAATGCTTACTTAAAATAATAGCCATAGTATTAGTATTACTAGCTATATACATACCATACACATATCTTAGTGATGCAATAGGAAATATATTCTTATACTTTGGTAATATAGGCTACTATATAAAAAGTATTTTAAAAGATTTACTAACTATTGTCTACGTCATATTTAGTATAATAATATTCTTCTACATTTATAAAACAAGATTTTTAGACAAATATACAACTAAAGAAGTAATAGTAAAAGAAGAAAAAGAAAAACCTCATCAAGAAAAGCAAGAAATAAACAACAATCCAATAATTGAAAAGGAAGTAATAGTAAACCCTAAACATCAGAAAAACAGTTCTAAACTTTTAAATATTTTAGACAAAATCTTAATATTTTTCATAAAAACCTTTGTCTTTATCTTAACTCTTTTTCCAGTTATAACACTTGTAATTTCTGTAGCACTTTTAGTAATTAACGTAATAATCTTAATAAAAGGTATAACTTTCATAGGAACAATGATCATACTAATATCAATAATACTATTTGCTTTCCTAGTAATAAAAATATTTTATAACTTCATATTTAATTGTAAAACAAACTTTAAAATAAGTTTTATAATCTTAATTACTTCACTAATATTACTTGGAGTAGGTACTGGTATCACTTCAATAGAAATAACTAAAATAAATATAAAAAATGAAGTAAATTATAATCTTAAAACAACAAGTTATAAAATACAAATGACAGAAAATATGGTATTCTCAAGATATATTGATATAAAATATGTTGAAGATAATTCTAAAGAATATACTGACTATCTTAAAATAGAAATAGAACATTTCGATGTCCAAACTCCAAATATAGAACAATATATGTACTATGATTATAATTTCGTTGATATATATAATGATGAAGATTGGATAAAAATATTACAATATCTACTTGATGATTTAAAAGATAACACAATTAGTAAATATAACATTGCTAATAGTATGAGAATAACTGTAACTACAACCAAGAAAAATATTGATAAATTATCTTCAAATAGAAAAAAAGTAAATGAGATCATCGAAGAAAACGAAAACCAAGAACTAGTTGATTATTATGAAAATATAATTAATGAATTAGAAAGCGAATTAAACGAAAAAGAAGAAATTATCACAGAACAAGAACAAGATAATAACAATTTAGAAACAAAAATAGATGAGCAAGAACAACTATTAGAAGAATTACAATACAAACTAGAACAATATAAAGAATTAAGTGAATAGAATAAGGATCAATATGATTCTTATTTTAGTTTAATTCTACTGGAAAAATATGCTATAATAAATAAAAGAGGTGTTGTAGATGAAAGCATTAATAACAGGAGCCTCATCAGGCATAGGTAGACAAATGGCTATTTATTTAAGTAGCTTAGGCTGTGATTTGATTCTAGCTTCAAAAAATCAAACTGCTCTTGAACAATTACAACAAATATTAACAACCAAATCAAAAATAGTTCTAATAGACTTAAAAGATGAAAAAAAAGTTAAAGATCTCTATATGTTAATAAAAAAAGAAGACATAGACATATTAATAAATAATGCTGGTTTTGGTTTATTTGGTAATTGTGATGAATCAGATTTACAAACAGAACTAGATATGATTGATGTAAATATTAAAGCTGTTCATATATTAACAAAATTAGTCTTAAAAGATATGATAAAAAAAGATAAAGGATATATCTTAAATGTAGCCTCAGCTGCAGGACTTTTAAAAGGTGGACCCCTAATGAGTACTTATTACGCAACCAAAAGTTATGTTGTTAATTTCTCTTTAGCAATCTATGAAGAATTAAGAAGAAAAAAATCCAATGTTCATATATCTGTTCTTTGTCCGGGTCCAGTAAACACTAACTTTAATAAAACTGCTAATGTGAAGTTTAACTTAAAATCACTAAGTCCAGAATATGTAGCAAAATATGCTATTGATAATATGTATAAAAAACATAAACTATTAATTGTGCCCGGATTAAAAACTAAATTAGGAATAATTTTATCAAGGTTTGTTCCCACTAAACTACTTTTAAGAATAACCTACAAAATACAAAAAAGAAAAGGTTAATATGAATTATAAAATAACTTTTTCTTATGACGGCACAACATTTCATGGTTATGAACGCCAACCCAATCAAAAAACTATAGAACAATCTATCGAAGATGTTTTAACAGACCTTAATAATGGTAAAAAAGTAGAAATTATTTCCTCAGGAAGAACTGATAAAGGGGTCCATGCCAATAATCAAGTAGCTAATTTTACTTTAGAAGTCAAACCAACACTATATGGTTTAAAAAAATTATTAAACAAAAGATTAAATAAAGAAATATATATAAAAAAAGTAGAAGAAGTAACAAAAGACTTTCATGCAAGATATGATGTTTTAACTAAAACATATAAATATTATATTAATCTAGGAGAATATAACGTATTTGAAAGAAATTATGTTTACCAATACAATAAGCCACTAGATATCAAAAAAATACAACAAGCTATCCAACAGTTTATTGGAGTTCACGATTATCGAAGTTTTTGCAAAGAAGAAAAAACAAAACCAAATTGTGTTAGAAATATAATATCAGCAAGTATAACAAAAGATAAAGACTTGGTAATAATAACCTTTACTGCCGACGGTTTCTTAAGAAAAATGGTAAGGAATATGGTTGGATTATTAATTGAAGTTGGTAGTGGTAAAAAACAAATAACAGAAATAAAAAGAATTATTGATAGCAAAGGAAAAATAAAACAAACAAAAAGTGTCCCAGGCTGTGGACTATATTTAGATAATGTAACCTATAAAAAATAAAAATCGGTTTCCCGATTTTTTTAATGTATTAAAGTGCCAGTATTATTTTTTAATGTATTTTTAATATAAATTGGTATATTTTTTTTCTTAGCGTATGAAATAGCTTTACTGCATATTACTTTAGCACCATTACAAGCTAGATAATAAGCATCATCATAACTAATTTCTTCGTATAAAATAGCATCATTGAAGATATCAGGATCAGAATCCATAAGACCATCAACATCAGTAAATATATCAATTCGTTTAGCATTTAAAAATGAGCCTAAAGCAGTTGCAGTAGTATCACTGCCACCTCTACCTAAAGTAGTAATAAATCCATCTTTTGTAATGCCCTGAAATCCTGTAACAACAGGTATTATTTTCTTTTTAATTAAATTATTTATAAACTTGCCATCAAAATCTATAACATTAGCATTAGAAAAATTATTATCAGTAATAAGACCAGCCTGAAATCCTGTGACAGGTATAGCATGAAGATCAAGATTATCTAACATATTAGCAATAATTGTAGCACTGATTGTTTCTCCACAACTCATAAGTAAATCAAGTGTAACTTTATTATCATTAGCTTCATTTTTTTGAACTAAAGAAATAAGTGTATCAGTAGCATAAGGGTCAGGAAATCTTCCCATCGCAGAGACAACAACAACAGGGAACTCATTATTTTCCAAAGCTTGTTTAACATAAAAAGCAATCATCTGCTTTTTTTCAAAAGAAGTAACGGAAGTCCCACCAAATTTTAAAATTACAATGTCCATAAAAATACACTTCCTCAATATTTAATTATAAAAAAGCCTAAAAGAAAAGTCAAATAACTTTACACATCTTTACTTATTGATAAAAAAATAAAAAAAATATCTGCAAAAAATCACTCAAAAAAAAGTAAAAAGTTCTATAATTGTTGACAAGTGAGTATGATTTTAGTATAATTTTAATCGGTACATTTTTCTAATATCTTATTTATATAAGTCCTGGGAAAACCTATATAAATAGATAAGAAAGGAATAAGAATATGAAAAGTTATATGCAAAAGAAAGAAACAGTTGAACGTAACTGGTATGTTATAGATGCAAAAGATATACCTTTAGGACGTTTAGCATCACGTGTTGCTCATATTTTAAGAGGAAAAAATAAAGCAATTTATACACCACATATTGACTGTGGAGATTATGTTATCGTTATTAATGCTGATAAAGTATTACTAACTGGAGACAAACTAGACAAGAAAATTTATTATGATCACTCTGGATACCAAGGTGGATTAAGACAACGTAAAGCAAAGGAAATGGTAGAAAAATATCCTGTTGAAATGGTTGAAAGAGCAGTAAGAGGAATGCTTCCAAATGGAAGACTAGGAAGAGCAATGTATAAAAAATTGTTTGTATATGCTCAAAGCGAACATCCACATATGGCTCAAAAGCCAATAAGTATAGATGTTAAATAGGGAGGTAAAAAATGGCAAATAAAAAAAGCGAATCTTATTATGGTACAGGAAAAAGAAAAACATCAATTGCAAAAGTAAAATTAACATATGGAACAGGTAAAATAACTGTAAACGGAAAAGATGTAAATGAATATTTACCTTTCAAAACATTAGTTATGGATTTGGAACAACCACTTGAAGTTACTAACACAAAAGATAAATTTGATGTTGAAGCAACAGTAAAAGGTGGAGGTTTCTCAGGTCAAACTGGAGCAATTCGTCTAGGTATTACAAGAGCATTACTAGATTATGATAAAGCACTTCCAGAAAGTGAAGAAAGCTTTAGAACAATCTTAAAAGCCAATGATTTTGTAACACGTGATTCAAGAAAGAAAGAACGTAAAAAACCAGGTTTAAAGAAAGCCCGTCGTGCACCACAGTTCTCAAAAAGATAATAACAAAGTTTCTTTTATACCCTATAAACTTAAGTGTTTATGGGGTTTTTATTTTGCCAAGATATTTATAAAACTTCGTTAAATTTATTTCGTAGGCAACACAAAAAATTAAAGGCTATTTCTAGTTTTTTTAAATTATTGTCAAAAATTTCTTTAAAATTTCACAAATAAAACATATAAATTTTACAAACAATATGATATAATTCTAATAGGATTGGGGAGAATAGAATGGGTAAGAAAATATTCAAAACTTTAGAAGAACAAGTTGAAATATTAAGAAATAAAGGCTTAACAATAAATGATGAAGAATTTGCCAAAGATGTTCTTCTAAGAGAAAACTATTTTTTTCTAAATGGATACCGTCATCCTTTTCTAAAATCAAAAGATAACAAAGTATATATCGATAAAACAACATTTGAAGAATTATACAGTTTATTCTTATTTGATCGAAGCCTAAGAAACATCTTGTTTAAAAACATATTAACAATTGAAAATAATATTAAGTCAATCATATCATATCAATTGTCTAAAAATTATGGATATAAAGAAAAAGATTATCTAAATCCGTATAACTTCAATTATATTCCAGAAAAAAGAAAACAAATAAATGATTTAATTGCAAAAATGAAACGTCAAATTAAGAATAATGCTGGTGAACACTCGGCAACACTACATTACCTTGATAACTATGGATATATCCCGTTATGGGTTTTAGTAAAAGTATTGTCATTTGGTATTGTATCAGAATTATTTTCCATATTAAAAAAAGATGAACAATATGCTATTGTTGATTTGTATAATTTAGAAATAAATGAGTTTTCTAACGATTTATCAATATTATCTAATTATCGAAATCTGTGTGCTCATGAAGATATAGTCTATGATAATAGAACTCAAAAGCAAATATTTGATACAAAATATCATCGACTGCTAAATATTCCAATGATGAATAATGAGTACATATATGGAAAAAATGATTTATTTGCCCTAGTAATAATCTTAAAAGATTTTTTACAAGAACAACAAATGCAAGATTTTATTGCAGAGATTAAGAAAATTATTGATAATTTAGAATATAATTTAAAAAGTATTCCAATTCATAAAATCTTAGATTATATGGGATTTCCTGATAACTGGGAAGACATAAAAAATATAAATAAAAAGGAGATATAAAATGAAAACAAATACATTAAAAACAGTTTTAGTAAGTGTAGTTACCTTTATATGTGGTGGATTATTAATGTTTGGAGCTTTATGGTTATTTAAAGATAAAATATTTACCATTAAAACTTCCTCAAATGGGGCTTGCTACACAGCCTGCACAAACAAAGTAACAATTAATGAAACAGGTCTATCAGATTCTGTTGATAAAATATATGAAGCTGTATACCTAGTAAATAATTATAAAAATAATAAAATTCAATCATCTGGAACAGGCTTTGTATATAAAGTTGATAATAAAAATGGTTATTTATTAACTAATTATCATGTTATAAATGGTAACACTAGCTTAAAAGTAGTAAATACTGAAGGTGCTGTAATTGATGCTAAATATGTTGGTGGAGATGAATATCTAGATATTGCTGTTTTAACAATTCCTAAAGATGAAGTAACTAAAGTTGCAGAAATAGGAACAAGTAAGAACACTAAATTAGGAGATACTGTTTTTACAATAGGAACACCAGTAGATCAAGAATATCAAAATACTGTAACAAGAGGAATATTATCTGGAAAAGATAGGTTAGTTTCTGCTACAAATGATACAACAAATGAAACTTATATAACAAGAGTATTGCAAACTGATGCTGCAATGAATCCCGGTAACAGTGGTGGGCCATTATGTAATGTTAATGGAGAAGTAATAGGAATTAACTCATTAAAACTAGTAGAAAATGAAATTGAAGGTATGGGATTCTCAATTCCAATTGAAGATGTAATGGAAAATATTTCCATTTTTGAAGAAGGTAAAGAAATAGAAAGACCATATCTTGGTATATCAATGGTTGATGCCAATAACCAACAAGCTCTATATCAATACGGAATAATGTTGGAAGATAAAGATCAAACCGGTGTTGTAGTAGTAGCAACTGTACAGAATTCTCCTGCAAGTAAAATTTTAAAACAAGGTGATATTATTACAAAAATAGATGATACTAAAATAAAAAATGGGACATACTTAAAATATGAAGTATTTAAACATAAAGTTGGAGATGAAATAACCATAACATTTATTAGAAATGGTAAAGAGCAAACAGCAAAAATGACTTTAAAAAGCAAATAATAAAACAAAACAATGAGAAAATGTAGATATAAAGTATCTGCATTTTTTAATGCTTTGTTATAATGAAATAAAGGGTGAATTTATGAAAGTTATAAGTATAAAAGAACCATATGCAACATTAATAATGAATAACATTAAAAAAATAGAAACTAGGAGTTGGAAAACTTCTTATCGAGGAGAAATATTTATTCATGCAAGTCTTAAATCGGATTATAAAAATTCAAGCAACAATTTACTGGAAAAATTTACCAGAAATTTAGAACTGCATAATGGTAAAATAATATGTAAATGTCAATTAATAGATTGTGTATACATGGATAGAAAGCTTACCAAGAATATAAAAAGAAATAAAGTAGAATATAGCTGTGGAAAATATCAAATTGGTAGATATGCTTGGATATTGGATAATGTTGAGCCAATAATTCCTATTTCTGCCAAAGGAAGATTAAATATTTGGAATTTTGATGGTAATTATGAACTAGTAAATAGTAAAAAATAAAAAGTTATTCACGAAAAATAGACATTTCTCATGTAATATAATAAAGGAGTGAGAAAATGTATAATTTTGAAAATATGTTTCGTGCCAATGTAAAAGGAATAGTTGTAGATGCAGGGCATGGAGGTATCGGTTAAATCCAAAAATAGAAGAAATGGCTATTTTGGTAAGTAAATACAAGAGTTTAAGGTACTTG
>CANQOV010000017.1 GCA_947625575.1 uncultured Bacilli bacterium
TTAACCCCCTAGGAATTTTGACAAATATACCAAAATGTCCTGTGGGGATTTTTATTGCATAAAAAAATCATCTCCTTTAAGAGATGAAATATATTTGAATGTCCGAAAAGTTCGAACAGATTCGTCAATGGAGCGAATGATGGGAATCGAACCCACGTGGTTAGCTTGGAAGGCTAAAGTTCTACCATTAAACTACATTCGCATCAGTAGGCATATTTAATTATACTTGAAATTTAGTGTATGTCAAGTACTTTCTTATTTATTATATGTTTTTTGCTTGGAATTATTTTGTGTTTTTGATAAAATATTTTTGTGTTTGGAAGTGATTAAATGGTTTATTTAGATTATTCTGCAACTACTTTTGTTGATAAGGAAGTATTAGATTGTTTTGTTGATAATTATTATATAAAAAATTATGATTATTCTTTATTAAAAAAAGAGGTACAAGATATATTAAAAACTAATTTAGATGTTATTTTCACTAGTGGGGCTAGTGAATCTAATAATATGGCAATATTTGGTGTTTGTAAAAAACATAAAACAGGTCATATTATTACTACTAAGCTAGAACACTCTTCTGTTTTAGAGGGAATTAAAAATCTAGAAAAAGAAGGCTTTCGTGTTAGTTATGTCCCTTTGATTAATGGTGTTGTTGACTTAGATAGTTTAGATAAGTTAATTTGTGATGATACTTTATTAGTTAGCATTGCCTCTGTAAGTAGTGAAATTGGCTTGTTACAACCAATTGAAAAAATCGCCAAGATAGTTAAAAAGCATAAAAACGTTTTGTTTCATTGTGATATTACTCAAAGTATTGGCAAAGTAAATGTCAATTTGGATAATGTTGATTTAGCTAGTTTTTCTTCTCATAAAATATATGCAATTAAGGGTGCGGGAGTCTTGCTTAAAAGAAAAGATATTGTATTACAACCAATTATGTATGGAGATAGATATTTTAATTATGGACTTTTAAAGAGTTTTGTTTTTGCTTTAGATAAAGCTATTAAGAATTTAGATGTCAATTATCAAAAAGTATTGGGTTATAAACAATTAATTGTTAATAAATTAAAAAATTATCATGAGGTTGTTATTCATGATAAGAATAGTATTCCCCATATTTTAAATATTAGTATTATGAATTTTAAACCAGAAGTTTTTTTACATATGCTAGAGCAAGATGATGTTTATATATCTGTTAAAAGTGCTTGTTCAATTAATAGTGATTATTCTTTGGCAGTGTTAGAATATTCATCTAGTATGGAAGAAGCAATGCACAGTGTAAGAATTAGTCTATCAGCTCATACAACAGAAGAACAAATTTTAAAATTTTTGGAAGTTTTTGACAAATGTATTAAAAGGAGTATTAAGTAGATGAATATAGAAGAGCAAGTTTTAAAAACATTTTGTGATGTCTGTAATAATTTTATTGGAAATACAAATTCTTTACATAAAGAGGGTGTTAAATCTTTAAAATTAGAAAAAGCTGCAACTTTACAAATTTGTGATATTTTTAAATTACATGGTTTTGATATCATATATACAAGTGGTAGAAGTGAAGCTAATAGTTTAGCAATTTTAGGTATTTATAATCTAAAAAAGATTGTTTCTTCGGAAGTTATTATATTTTCTTCATGTAGCAATAGTGTATATGAGGCTTTTAAATCTTTAAAAAATGTAATAATAAGAGAAGTTAAGAATTATGATGAGTTTTTAAAATATTTAAATGATAGAACTTTATTTGTTTGCTTTAGTGATTATGATTTAGGTGTTAAAATTACTAGTATTAGTAATAAAAAATTTTATACTTTATATGATTGTTATAGTTTTGTTGGAGATTATAATATATTTGATTTTATTAGTTTAGATTTGTTAAATTATAGCAATCTTTTAGGAATTGGATTTCTTGCCAAAAGAAAAAATATTGTTATTGAGCCAATTATATATGGAGGTAAAAGTAGTACTGTCTATAGAAGTGGAACAGTTGCGTTGCCAGAGGTTGTAGCATTTTCAAAAGCAATACGTTTATTGAATAATTATTATAAAAATGCAGATAATATAAATGGGTGATGAAAGATGTCTAGAAATGCTAATAAAATGAATAGTAAGAATTCTAATTGCAAGAACAGTAATTCTAATAGTAAGAAATGTAATTGCAAAAGTAAAAATAGTCAAGATATGAATACTAGAAGTGAAGAAATTAGTAAACAATCTCATACGGATTCTTATAGTAGTAATGAAAAGTAATTTTTTCATTATCCATCAGAACATAAATTGTTTGTAATTTATGTTCTTTTTTGTTATTATTTTTTTGGTGATAAAAGTGATTGATTTAATAGAAAAAGATGTATTAAGTTTTGATTATGATGAAAAATTTTTGGAATTTAATAAAAAACTTTTAAATGTTAGAGATGATTCTTATAATAAAGATGATGTAGTACTAGGAATAAGGATACCTTTTCTTAGAAAGAAAGCTAATAAATATTATAAAGTGATGACGAAAGATGACATTTTGTATTTTTTAAGAAGTGATGTACATGAGATGAGAATGTTTGCTTTGTTAGTGCTTTTAAAAAAAGATGTTAAGTTTGCGTATGATGTATATATTAAAAATATGAAATATGTTAATAATTGGGATTTAGTTGATGTTTCTTGTTATAATATCGTTGGTAAGTATTTATATTTAAACTTTGAAAAAGAAGAAATTTATGATAAATTAATAAAACTTTATAGTAGTAAGTTAGTTTTTGTAAGAAGAATTGCTATTGTAAGTTGTTGGTATTTTATAAAACAGGGTATGGTAGATTTTGTTTTAAATTTTTTTAAAAATGTTATAAATGATGAGTTTTATCTTAATCATAAAGCTTTAGGGTGGATGATTAGAGAGTGTGGTAAAGTTGATATAGAAAAAGTTATTAATTTTTTATCGAAGTATAAAGTTAGTTCTATTACTTTTTCTTATGCTACAGAACATATGGATAAGAGTCTACGTGAAAATTTGATGAAATTAAATAAAAATCTATAAAAAAGCTTAATTATTTTAAATTTTATGTTATAATTTTTTTGGAGGATGTTTATGAAGAAAAAGTTAGGAAATATTATTGCTATTGGTAGTATAGTTTTTGTTATAGTTCTTGTTTTTGTTATTTCTTCAGTATTTTCTGTTAAATATGTTGAAGAGATAAGTTTTGAAGATTATAATGAAGCTTTTTCTAGTAGCAGTGATGATAGATGGGTTTTTTATGGAGATAAAACAAGTGCAGATGATTTAAATGATGTTTTAAAAGAGATGAAAGAGACTGCTTATTTTCTTAATAAAGAAGATGTTACTAGTTCTCAAGCAAGTGAAGTTGGTTTTGAAGATTCAGGGTTAAAAATTTATCATGAGGGAAAAGAATATAATTATTCTGATAGTTTTGATAGTTATTTGTTTGATGAATTTTTAATACATAATGGTATTGTAGGCAATAAAATAATTGAGGTTAGCATTGATGAATATGTTGATTTAATTAAAGATAAAGGAACACATTTTATGTTTATTGGAAGTGCTACTTGTAGTTTTTGTAAGATGTATACACCAGAAGTATTACAAGTTTTATCAAAAAATAGTGATTTAAGAGTTTATTATATTGATATTTCTAAAATAGTTACTGATGAAGATTATGAAAAGTTTATTAATACAGATAGCTATTTAACAGAAAATGAGTGGGGTACTCCACTTAGTCTTTTGTATAAAGACGGCAAATTAGTAGATACTATTAGTGGATATGTAACAGAGACTGAAGTAACTAACTTTTTAAAAGAGAATAATGTGATATAGAAGTACTTTGGTACTTCTTTTTTTGAGGGTGTTTATGATTAAAAAAATATTATTTTTTGTTTTGATGTTTTTTGTTTTTAATGTTTCTTGTTTTGCAGGTTACAGTGCTAGTGTTGATATAACAAAGATGAATATTTTACAAATACAAGACGCTATTGATAAAGGGTATTTAACATATGAAGTTTTGATGAATTTATATTTAGATAGAATTAATGAATATAATGATAAGTATGATGCTGTTATAAGTATTAATCCTAAGGCTTTGGAAGAAGCTAAAAATTGTGATATAGAATATAAGAAAAATGGAAGAAGTTCTTCTTTGTTTGGAATACCAATTTTAGTTAAAGATAATATTGATGTTGTAGGATTACCAACAACTGGAGGGAGTAAAAACTTAGAAGATTCTTATCCTGTTAAAGATGCGAAAGTTATTGAAAATTTAAAGAAAAATGGGGCAATTGTTATTGGTAAAGCAAATATGAGTTTTTTTGCTTTTATGGCTTCTAGTTCTACTAGTAATTATGGAACTGTTAAAAATAGTTATAATACTAAATATTCTAGTTATGGCTCTAGTGGTGGTAGTGCTGTAGGAGTTAGTTTGGGTTTTGCACCAGTAGCAATTGGGACAGATACAAATGCTTCTTTAAGAGCTCCTAGCAGTGCTAATGGAGTTATAGGATTTAGACCTAGTTATGATACTTTTTCAATGGACGGGATTATTGCGTATGATATTACAAGAGATGTTGTAGGACCTATTAGTAAATATTTGGTGGATAATTTATTAGTTTATCAAGCTATGAATAATCAAAAGTTGGATATATCGTTTTTAGATGATATTAAAAATATAAAAATTGGGGTTGTAGATCAGTTTTTGTATGGAGATAGTAGTTCATATATCAGTAAAAGTGATGAGAAAATTGTAAAATTATTTGAAGATATGTTAAAAAAATTAGAAGAAGCTGGAGCAGAAATTGTTCATTTAGATGATTTTTATCTATCTAGTTACAACAGTGTTAGAAATAAAACACTTGGTGGTTGGACTATGTGTTATGCTTTTAATAAGTATATTAAAAATACGAGCAGTGATATTAAAAGTTTTTATGATTTGGCTTATGCTGGTAATAATACTTATAGTTTGGCAGAATATTTGGATGATTGTGATAGAGATATAAAAGATATTGATGACTATACTAGTAAAAAGAAAGAATTTAATGATGATATTGTTTTGTTATTTGAAGAAAAAGATATTGATGTTGTCGTTTATCCTACTAACAGAAATTTGTTACTTAAACTTAATGATGATAATATTTTATCTAACAGTATATTAGTATCTCCTGTTTTGGGTTTGCCTAGTTGTAGTGTTAATATGGGATATATTGATTCTTTACCATATGGGGTAGAGTTTATGGGATTAAAAAACCAAGATTTAAAATTGTATCAAGTATTAAATTTTTACTATAATACTATTAATAATTATGAGGCACCAAAAGATGCATCTAGTTTGTATGAAATACCAGAAAGTGTTAAAAAATTACAAGATATTTATGAAGAAAACAAAGATACTATCGCAGTTGGTGTATTTTCTAATAATAAAATTAAAAATTATAAAGAAGTTCTTAGTAAAGTAAAAGATTTCTTTTTAAATTATTATAGTTATGAAGAACAGGATAATTTAGCTAAACAATTATATAAAGATTATTCTATAGCGGTAGAAAATTTAAAAGATCATAATCATTTATTTTTCGTTGGTTGTTTATTAATTTTATTAGCCTTTATTATTCTTTATTGGTATCTTAATTATTATTTGTCAGGTAAAAGAAAAAGAAAGAGAAGAAAAACTTACAAAAGAAGTTAAATCTTTAATTTTTTCTTGATATTAATAGTTAATATGTTATAATATTTAAGTGTGAAAAGGAGTGCATAAATATGGCTAAGAAAAATGTATTTGAAGTTACTATAAATATTAGTAAAGATGAATTTGAAGATGCGATTAAAAAAGCATTTGAAAAACAAAAAAATAAAATTAAATTAGATGGTTTTAGAGAGGGCAAAGTTCCAATGGATGTTTATTTTAAAAAAGTTGGAAAAGAGTCTTTATATTCTAGTGCTGTAGATATTTTACTTCCTAATGCTTATCAAAAAGCTTTAGAGGAAGCTAAGGTTGATCCAATTATTCAACCTAGTGTTGATATTAAAAAAATTGGAGAAGACGGGGTAGAATTTTTGTTTGTTATTACTTCAATGCCAGAAGTTACTATTGATAAATATACTAAATTAGGTGTTAAAAAACAAAGTTGTAAAGTTAGTGATGATGAAGTTAATCATGAAATTGAACACATTTTAGAAAGATATAGTGAACTTGTTGTTAAAGACGGTAAAGTAGAAAATGGCGATGTTGCTATTATTGATTTTGAAGGTAGTGTTGACGGAGTAGCTTTTGAAGGTGGAAAAGCAGAAAACTATTCTTTAGAAATTGGAAGTAATACTTTTATACCGGGTTTTGAAGAACAACTTATTGGGATGAAAAAAGAGGAAACTAAAGATGTTAAAGTTAAGTTCCCAGATGATTATCATGCTAGTGAATTAAAAGGAAAAGATGCTATTTTTAAAGTTAAAGTAAATGAAATTAAAACAAAACAAAAAAGAGAACTTGATAGTGAATTATTCCAAGATTTGGGATTACCTGGGGTTGATTCTAAAGAAAGTTTAATGAAAGAAATAAGAAGCAATTTAGAAGTTAATCGTCAAGAAGAAGTAGAAAATGCTTTTGTAGATGATATTTTAAAGAAGATAAAAGAACATACAAAAGTTGATATTCCTGAAGAGTTAGTTCATGAAGAAATTCATGCAATGATTGATAGAATGGAAGAACAGATGAAAATGCAAGGTATTAGTTTAGACTTGTATTATCAAATTACTAAATCTACAAGAGAAGATTTAGAAAATCAAATGAGAGAAGAAGCTACTAATCATGTTTTGTATAGATTTATTATTGAAACAGTAAAACAAAAAGAAAATATTGAAGTTAGTAAAGAAGAAATAGATAAAGAACTTCAAGAACAAGCTAAAAGATATAATATGGACGTTACAGAATTTGAAAAAATGTACGGTGGCAAAGAAATGATGAAGTATGAACTTGAAGTTAAGAAAACAATAGAGTTTTTAAAAGAGAATAACTAATTAAAAACTCTTTTTTTATAGGTGTATTATGGAAAAAATAATTTTGATTAAGTATGGTGAACTTACTACAAAAAAAGATAATAGAAAAGAATTTATTAATCGTTTAGCTAAAAATTTAGAATATAAATTAAAAGATGTACAATGCAAAATTATAAAAGATTTTTCGCGTATGTATATTTATTTTGATAGTTATGATGAAGATAAAGTATGTGATGTCGTTAAAAATACTTTTGGGATTTTCTCTTATAATTTTGTTGATAAAGTACAAACTAATATTGAAGATATTAAAAATAAAGTTTTGGATATTTTAAGTAGAACTGATTTTAAAACTTTTAAAGTTGTAAGTAAAAGAAGAGATAAGAGTTTTCTTATTAGTAGTATGGACTTTAATAATTTAGTGGGAGGCTTTGTTTTAAAAAATTTAAAAGATAAAAAAGTTGATGTTCATAATCCAAATATTTATGTTAATATTGAAATTAATAAAGAGGATACTTATATCTATTTAAATGATTTAGCAGGTTTAAAAGGTTATCCTGTAGGAATTGAGGGTAAAGGACTTGTGATGTTAAGTGGGGGAATTGATTCTCCAGTTGCTAGTTTTTTGGCTTTAAAACGTGGTATAAAAATAGAGGCAATTTATTTTGAAGCTATACCACATACTAGTTTAAATGCTCGAGAAAAGGTTATTAGTTTAGCTAAGAAATTGTTAAAGTATACTGATAATATTAAGTTATATGTTGTACCAATTACTTCTTTACAGGAAGAGATATATAAAAAATGTGATTCTAATTATATTATAACTATTTTAAGAAGGATGATGTATCGAATTGCTTCTTTAGTAGCTAAAGAAAATGATGATTTGATTTTAATAAATGGAGAAAGTATTGGACAAGTTGCCAGTCAAACATTAAATTCTATCGTGGCAATTGAAAGTGTTTGTAATATGCCTGTTATTAGACCAGTTTGTTGTATGGATAAATTGGAGATTATTGATTTAGCTAAGAAGATTGATACATATGATATTAGTATTTTACCATATGAAGATTGTTGTACAGTTTTTGTTCCTAAACATCCAGTTATTAATCCTAAAGAAGATAGATGTATAAAAATAGAAGAAAGAATTGATTATAATAAGTTTATTGAAGATATTATGAAAGAGATATTTGTAATTGATATTAATGATAAAAAGGACTTTGATGACTTGCTTTAGTTTTAAAAAAAATTAAGTTTATTTAACATAAATTACCAATAATAAATATGTATTAAATTGTATTTTTTTCACAACCTATGAATGTAGGAGGTGAAATATAATGCAAAGTTCAAGTAATAAGTTAGTAGTTCCAGGAGCTAAACAAGCAATCGATTCTATGAAATATGAAATAGCTAGAGAATTTGGTGTTACTCTTGGTCCAGATGCTACTGCTAGAGCTAACGGTTCTGTAGGTGGAGAAATCACAAAACGTTTAGTTGAAAGAGGTATGTCTCAATTAGGTGGATATACAACTAAATAATGGAAATGAAATTATTTTCTAAGAAAATAGATTGTTCTTTATCTATTTTCTTTTTTTATAAAATAAAAAAGTCTTCAAATTTGAAGACTTATTTATTATAGAATTCAACGATAAGTGATTCTTTAATTTCTGGATTAAGTTCACTTCTTTGGGGAACTCTTACATATTTACCTGTATTAGTTTTTTCATCAAATGTTACAAATTCAACTCTTTTTGGAGCATTTTCTAATGCTTCTTTTACTGCTTTATGATCTTTTGATTCTTCTTTTAAAGCTATTGTTGAGCCAACTTTAACACGATATGATGGAATATCAACTTTCTTACCATTTACAGTTATATGACCATGGTTTACTAGTTGTTTTGCAGCACGTCTTGTTTTAGCAAAACCTAAACGATATACTAAGTTATCTAATCTTGATTCTAGTAATATTAATAAGTTTTCACCATGAACACCACTTAGTTTTCCAGCTTCAAAGAATGTTTTCTTAAATTGTTTTTCACTTAGACCATACATGAATTTTACTTTTTGTTTTTCTAATAATTGAGTACTATAGTTAGAAGGTTTTCTTTTACGATCTACACCATGTTGACCCGGACCATATGGTCTTCTTGCTAATTCTTTACCATTTTCAAGTAGTGAAAAATTAGTTCTACGAGCTTGTTTATAACTTGAGCCTGTGTATCTTGACATTGTTTTTCTCCTTTCAAATTTAATTTACATAAAATTGAATTGATATTTTATTTTAAATAGGGTGATATTTCTATGCTTTCATCTAACAGCGAAGATTACTTACACTTCTCAAAATAACACATTACTAAAATAAAAATATACGCTGTTTCAATGTATGCGATATAAATTATATTATAAATATTATGTAAAAGTCAAGAATAAATGCTATAATACTTGTAGGTTGTGGTTAATATGCAATTAGAAGTAGAAATAATTGATAATGATAATTTAGGTAATGGAATAGCAAAAGTTAATGGAAAAGTGTTATTTGTTAAATATGCAATTAAGGGTGAAAAGGTTTTAGTAAAGATAGTTAAAGAAAATAAAAAGTATTCTGTTGGTAAAATTATTAAAGTTTTAAAACCAGTAGAAAATAGAATAGAAGTAATGTGTCCATATTTTTATAAATGTGGAGGTTGTAGTTTTTTTTATTTAAGTAGTTCTTTAGAAAATGATATAAAGTTAGATTATGTTAAGAAAATGTTTAGTAATATTAAGATTGATATAATTACTAGTGATAGTTTATTTTATAGAAATAAAGCTGTTTTTCATGTTAAAAATGGTAAGATAGGTTTTTATTATAATGAAAGTAATGAATTATTAGAAATAGATAAATGTCTTTTATTAGATGAGAAAATTAATTTAGTTTTAGATAGATTAAAGAAAATTAAACTTAAAGATGGGGATATTTTAGTTAGAAGTACTACTTTAAATGAGGTTATGGTTAGGTCTTTATCTTATTTAGATATTACTTTACTTAAAGATGTAGCTAGTTCTATTTATATAGGCGATAAATGTGTTTATGGTAAAGAATTTGTTAATGAGAGAATTGGTAATGTTAATTATATTGTTTATCCAGATACTTTTTTTCAAGTTAATAAATTTATGGTTTTGAAGTTATATGATGTTATTTTAGATTATTCTAGAGGGTATAATAGTCTTTTAGATTTATATTGTGGTGTTGGTAGTATTTCTTTGTATTTAAAAGATTATTTTAGTAATATTGTGGGAGTAGAAGTTAATTCTTCTTCAGTTAGTAGTGCTAATTATAATAAAAAAATTAATAATGCTAATGATATTAAGTTTGTTTGTAGTGATGCAAAAGATGTAGATATAGATAATTTTGATCTTGTGATAGTAGATCCTCCAAGAAGTGGATTAAGTAAAGATTTAATAACTAAGATTGTTAATAGTGATGTTAAAAGATTAATTTATGTATCTTGTAATCCTAATACTTTAAAAAGAGATGTTTTAGTTTTAAATAAAGATTTTAATTTGTTAAAAGCTACTGTTGTTAATATGTTTTATAGGACTAGTCATTTAGAAGTAGTTAGTCTTTTTGAAAGAATTTAGTGGTGGTATTATGAGAAATTTTGATAAGATTATTAAAGATATTTGTTTAGAGTGTAATATTGATTTAAAAGAGATATCTTCTTCTTGGATAAAGGTTTTGAAAAAAGATAAAAAGACTAGATATATTATTGGTTATAATTTTGATTTAAATAGTTCTAGTGTTAATGATATTTGTTGTGATAAAAATGCTACTAGTGAAATACTTAGTAATAATGGTATTGATAATATTTTTCATGTATATTGTCCTAGTTTTGAAGTTTTTTCTAAAACTGTTTTAGAGTATTTAAAAAAGGGTGAGGTTATTTTAAAAAGTAATGTTGGTAGTGGAGGTAGAAAAGTTTTTAAAGTTAGTAATTTTAAAGAAGCAAAGAAAGTTTATGATGATTTAAAAGTTATGGGGGAAGATGTTGTTGTTTGTCCATTTTATAATTTTGATAATGAATATAGGGTTATTGTTTTAGATAATGAAGTAAAATTAGTTTATTGTAAAGAAAGAAGTTTTACTTTAGTAAATGGAAATAAAGTATATAAGACTTTTAAACATAATTTAGAACAAGGTGCTAAAGCTATCTTGGTATCTAATTTTAAACTTAAAAAAGTTTTAGGGGATATTGCTCTTAAAGTTAGTAATTGTTTAAATGTTAGATTTGCTTCTATTGACATTGCTTTGATTGATAATGAATATAAAGTTGTGGAAGTTAATAGTAAAGTGATGATGGAATATTTTTCTTCTAGTAGTGATGTTTATTATAATATTAGTAAAGATATTTATAAAGAGGCTATTTTATTAATGTTTAAGTAGTTTTGTTATATAATGATAGTAGGTGGTTAGATGTTTAGAAAAGAAAAAGTATTAATTCTTGGTTTAGCTAGAAGTGGTGTAAGTTGTGCAAAACTTTTACGTGAAAGAGGAAATTATGTCGTTGTTAATGATAGTAAAGAAAAAGAAGAATTTGATTCTAGTTTAATTAAAGAGTTAGAAGATATTGGGGTAGAGTTTGTTTTTGGAGGACATCCTGATGATTTATTAGAAAAAGGTTTTACATATTTGATTAAGAGTCCTGGAATTGCAATTGATCATAAGTATGTTATTTTGGCAAAACTTTTACAAATACCTGTTATTAATGAACTTGAGGTAGCTTATCAAATTTTAAGAAAAGAAAAAAATGTAACTATTATTGGTATTACAGGTACAAATGGAAAGACTACTACAACTACACTTATATATGAGATGATTAAGAAAAGTGGGAAGAAAGTTCATTTGGCAGGTAATATAGGAAATCCTTTGTGCAATGTAGTTCCTTTAGTATCAGATGGTGATATTTTAGTGGTGGAAACAAGTTGTCAACAACTTGAAAATACAATGCTTTATAAACCAGATATTGCTGTCATGACTAATATTAGTGAAGCACATTTAGAGTTTATGAAGACTTTTGAACATTATAAGTATGTTAAGAGTAAAATGTTTTTTAATCAAAGTTCTAATGATTTATTAATTGTTAATAAAAGTGATAGAGAACTTATGGATATGACAAAAGAGGCTAAAGCTAGAAAGAAATATTTTTCTATAGATGATGTTTGTGATTGTTATTTTAAAGATGAAGCTATTTATTATAATGATTATAAAGTTATCGATACTAATTTAATTAAATTGGTGGGACATCATAATTATGAAAATATTATGGCTAGTATTTTAGCTTGTATTGAAGTTGGGGTTAATTTTGATGATATTAAAGAAGTTTTAACTTCATTTACTGGTGTTAGTCATAGATTAGAGTTTGTTTTAGAAAAAGACGGGGTAAAGTATTATAATGATACTGAGGCAACAAATATTAAGTGTACTCAGATTGCTTTATCAAGTTTTAAACAACCAATTATTTTAATACTTGGAGGGTATGAAAGAGGACAAGACTTTTATATGCTTAAAGATTATTGTGAAAATGTTAAGACTATCTTGGCTATTGGTAGTACGAAAGAAAGAGTTTTGGAATTTGCAAGTGACATGAAAATCGAAACATATGGTTTTGATACTTTAAAAGAAGCAATGGAGAAGATGATTGATATTACTAGTCCTGGAGATGTTGTATTGCTATCTCCTGCTAGTGCATCATGGGATTATTATGAGAAATGTGAAGATCGTGGAGATGAATTTAAAGATTTTGTAAAAAATTTATAAAGTAGTATATTATTTTTTATATTGTAAAAAATAAAAATGGTGATTTTATGGACTGCAATATGAAAGATTTATTAGATGTTGCTATAAGAGCAATGATTAGTTTGGTCACTTTGTTTTTGATTACAAAAATGTTGGGGAAGAAACAAGTTTCACAACTTAGTTTGTTTGATTATGTTATTGGTATTTCGATTGGTAATTTTGCTGCAGAGATGACTATTAATTTAGATTCACATTATTTACATGGGACTTTAGCAGTTATTATTTTTGGTGTTGTTGCTTATCTTATCTCTATTTTAACTATGAAAAGTATTGTTTTAAGAAGATATTTTATGGGTGTTCCTACGATAGTTATCGAAGATGGGAAAATTATTTTATCAGGGCTTAAAAAAGTGCATTATGAAATTAATGATTTGTTAGAAGAGTGTAGGATTGCAGGATATTTTGATATTAGTGAAATAGCGTATGCAATCGTAGAAGCAAGTGGAGATGTAAGTATTTTACCAAAAAGTGAATATAAAGCAGTTACTCTTAAAGATATGAAGATTAAAGGATCTAAAGCCAATATCTTAGCTAATATTATTATCGACGGAAAAATAATGGTTAATAATTTAAAAAGTATGAAAAAAGATGAAAAATGGTTATTAAATTATTTGGATAAAAAAAATATTGACTTAGATTCCATTATTTTAGCTACTTTAGATAATGGGGGTAAAGTCAATATATTTAAAAAAGAGAAAATTAAAAATGGGGGTATTTTAGAATAGTTATTTAATTTTAATTTTCGTTTTTTTATAATTAATAAATTCAAGATAAGCAAGGTGTTCTAAACTTTGATCTTTCTTTTGATATTTTATATTTTTGTTTTTTAAATATTTTTTTAAAATATTATTTAATAAATCAGGATTTCTTATTAAAAGAGGTCCTATTTTATATGTTCCATAAAAACTTTTTTCATGATGACCTTCTTCTAACCAAGGAGTGTTATTTATGATGCCGTTATCATGATTTTCAAAAGCATAAACTAAATCTTTAGAAATTGTTGATTGGGAAGTAGTTTCTTTTACGATACGATTGGTTACAATTTCTTCATAGGGGAAGATATTTAATGCAGGTATTGGCTTTTGAGATTCATCAATGATAGTTTTACCAAATAAAGCATAGGAAGAGCCTGTTGCAATTAAAAGTTTTTTAGGATTGTTTATAAATTCTTTTAAGTCTTTTTGATATTTTAATAGATGTTCTAGAGCAATTGTTCTATTTTTTTCAGTACCACTTCCAAGGTATAAAATATCAATATTTTCTAAATTAATGGGGTCATTTAAACCAATATTTTTAACTTTTACAGTGAGATTTTTGGTTTGTAAGTTATGTTTTAGAGCTTTGATGTTACCAATTTCACCATATAAATTTAAAAAATCATTATATAAATGGGCAATAGTTATAGTCATTATTTTGTCTCCTTTAATATATCATTAAATGGTTTGATATAATCAAAATTTAAAATAGCATAAATATCATGTTTAGAGTTTAAAATAGCATTTTTAGCGGCATATAAATCTTTATAAGTTAAGATTTTTTTGGGATCGATTTTAGCGTATTTTAATCTAGTTTTGATGTTGTAACATAATGGTCCCGCAACTACTACTTTTTCTATTTCTTCATTTTTTAGTAATTCAAATTCAATATCATATAACCAAGATAAATCATCAAAATCATATCTTCTTGAGATTTGCCACCAACCAATTACTATTGTTTTTTTATCATGGTTTCTTGTGGTATAAAGTAGTGATTGATTAAAAGTAGTGGCATTTTCATTTTTGTTATTCATTATATAGACTGTTTTGTCTTTTAATTTTTTTATGTTATAAATTTTTTCATTTTTTTGAGTTTCATTAATAACTTTAATAGCATAATTTATATCTATACCACATAAATAAAGGGTTGTAAGACTTGCTAAGGTATTATATTGATTAAAGAGCATATCATTATTTAAAGTTATTTGATATTTATCGTTAATAGTTATAGTTTTATCTTTAATTTTAGTTATAGCAAATTGTTTTTCTGGGGTTTTAAAATTACAGTTTGGACAGTAATAAGAGCCTAATGTTTCAATATGATAGAAGTTATATTTTAATTTAGTTAAACATTTAGGACAATATTCAATATTTAAAACTTCAAATTTATTTTTAGTATAACTATATTTTGTTTTTTCTATACCATAATAAGTTGTTTTATTATTTTCGGTTAGAGATTGTAAATAAGGATCATCAGCATTTATTATTAAGTGGGCATTAGAGTTTAGACTAGATTTTATTTTATCTTGGATAAAATCAATGTTTCTTTGTCTTGGGGGTTGATCTTTAGTAATATTAGTTATGATAATATAATCTGGTTTTAAAATAGGGTAGACTTTAGGGGCATAGCGTTCATCCATTTCTAAGATAAGAGCTTCTACTTTAGGTTTACCAGTTATAGTAGAGTGTTCAAGTAAAGTTGTTATTACAGCAGATAATTCATTGGAGCCTTTGTCATTGTAAGCTGTTTTTTTAACTGTTTTCATAACATCATAAATCATTTTAGTTGTGGAGCCTTTACCACTTGAGCCTGTAGAACTTATTACTAAATTAGGTCTTTTAAAAAAACTAAGACAATTTTTATTTAATTTATAAATTAAAGATCCTGGAAAAGCACTTCCTCTTCCTATAAGTTTACAAAGAAATAAAACAGTTTTACCAATTAAGATTAGGATTACTTTCAATGTTTTTCACCTCAAGTATTATTATAACATAAGAAATTATGCTTTTAAAAGTGTGAAAATTTTGTTAAATTTATTTATTTGAAAAGGGATTTGTGTTATTATAGTCTTGTTTAGAGGTGGATTATGTTTAAAAGATATAAGGAAAAAATAGTTAGTATAAGTGGTATGAGTTGTAATCATTGTAAGATGAAAGTTACTTCAGCACTTGAAAAGATTAATAATGTTAAAAAAGTTAAAGTTTCTTTGGAAGAGGGGAAAGCAGATATAAAATATGTTGATTATCTTAACGATGAGATTATTAAAAATGTAATTGAAGATTTAGGGTATAAAGTAGGAGGAATTATTTAAGATGAGAAAGAAATTTATTTTAGGATTAGTTATTTTTGTCTTTGTTGTATTGGTTGGTTTATTAATATTTAATGTTTGTAATAGATTTAGTGACGCGGGAAGATTTAAAGCTGAGTATGAAAGTTTAAATGGAGAAGTATCAACAAGTGGGGTTAGTTATAGAAATGTTTTTATTGGTAAAGATAATCCTTTTGTTTATAAAACTGCAGATGAGTTAGTAGAGATGATTAATAATGAAGAAACTTTTATAGTTTATTTTGGATTTAAGAGTTGTCCATGGTGTAGAAGTGTATTACCAACACTTATTGATGTGGCTAAAGATTTGAAGTTAAAAAAGATTTATTATGTAGATGTTTATGATATTAGAGATAGTATTAGCTTAGATGAAAAGAAAGAGCCTGTTGTTGATAAAGCTGGTAGTGATGGATATATGAAGTTGTTGGAGCTTTTAGGGGATGTATTAAGTGATTATACAGTTTCTTTAGATGAAGAAAGTGTAGTTGTAGGAAAAAGAATTTATGCTCCAAATGTGGTAAGTGTGGTAAAAGGTAAAGCTAAGAGTTTAACTACAGGTGTTAGTAGTTTACAAACTGACGGCTATATGAAACTTACAGATGAGATGATTAAAGAAACTTATGATAGTTTTGAAAAGGTTTTAGAAGATGTTGTCAGTTGTTCTTTAGATACAGGTTGTTAGTAATGGAAAAGTATCAAGAGATTGAAAGAAGCATAATAAAAAAATTTCGTAAAGAGATATGGGGAAAGTTTGTTAAAGCAGTTTATGATTATAAATTAATAGAAGATAACGATAAGATAATGGTCTGTATAAGTGGTGGAAAAGATTCGTTTTTATTAGCTAAATGTATTGAAGAGTTATCACGTCATGGCAAGATAAAATTTGAAGCAAGATATGTTTGTATGAATCCGGGGTATAATGAGGTTAACAAAAAAAATATTTTGGAAAATGCTTCTAGGTTACACGTTAATTTAGAAATGTTTGATAGTGATATTTTTGATGTAGTTAATAAACTTGGAGGAGATCCATGTTATTTGTGTGCTAGAATGCGAAGAGGTTGTTTATATAATAAAGCTAGGGAAATCGGATGTAATAAAATTGCTTTGGGACATCACTTTGATGATGTTATTGAAACAACTTTGTTATCAATGTTTTATGGGGCAGAAGTAAAGACGATGATGCCTAAACTTAAAAGTGATAATTTTGAAGGATTAGAACTTATAAGACCTCTTTATCTTGTAAAAGAAGAAGATATTTTAGCTTTTAAAAAATATAATAAGTTAGAATTTATTAATTGTGCTTGTAGATTTGTAGAGAATTGTGTGGTAAATGATGACGGTACAAGTAAAAGAAAAGAAGTGAAAAATTTAATAAAGACTCTTAGAAAAACTAATAAAAATGTTGATTATAATATTTTTAAAGCAGTGGATAATGTTAATTTAAATTGTGTTTTAGGGGTTAAGAAAGACGGTAATTATGAAAGTTTTTTAGATAATTATTAGTCTTTTTTTGTTTTTTAATCGTTAAAGAAGAAAAATTTCATATAATTGTAAGGGGCGTAATTGTATGAAAATAACAGTTTTAGCAGGTGGTGGAAGCAGTGAAAGAGATGTATCGATAAAAAGTGGTTATTGTGTTGCTAAATCATTAAGTAAAAGATATGATGTTTGTTTTTTGGATAGTTATTTTGGAAGTGATAATAAGAAATTTGTTGTAACAAAAGATTTGGAAAAAACAAAAGAGGAAATGCTTAATAATACGAAAAATATTAGTAGTAATTCTAAGCAGGGGGAACTTGGTAAAAATGTTTTAAATATTTGTAAAGACTCTTCCATTGTGTTTTTATCACTTCATGGCAAGGGTGGAGAAGACGGAAAAATTCAAGCTATTTTTGATATGATGAAAATTAAATATACAGGATGTGGCTATGAAAGTAGTGTTTTGGGCATGAATAAATTTTATACTAAACTTTTGTTGGAACATGAAAATATATTGACCTCTAAATACGTAAAGGTTACAAAAGATGAAAAAATAGTTAATGATAATAAATATCCTAAAGTTGTAAAAGCAGTAAGACAAGGCTCTAGTATAGGAGTTTACATTGTTAATAATTATTTAGAATTAAAAGAAAAAGTAAAAGAAGCTTTATTATTTGATGATACAGTTTTAATTGAAGAATTTATAAAGGGAAGAGAGTTTTCTGTTGGAATTATTGATGATATTGTTTTACCTATCGTAGAAATTAAGGTGGAAAATTTTTATGATTATGAGAGTAAATATGTTAAAGTTCCTATCGAAGAGTGTCCGGCTTTAATAGATGATTATCTAAAAAAAAGATTAGAAGATATAACAAGGAAAGCAGTTAAAGCTTTAAATATAAACTCTTATGCTAGAGTAGATTACATAGTTAATTCTAACAATGATATTTATTGTTTGGAAGTTAATACTTTACCGGGTATGACTGATACTAGTCTTTTGCCGAAAGAGGCTAAATCTTTGGGAATTAGTTATGACACATTGTGTGAAATTTTATTATTATCGGGGTTTAGAAAGTATGAGTAAGATATTTAAAAAAAATGGGTTTTGTGATATAATTTGAGGTAGAGAGGTGAAGTTGTTTGTATTTTTGGATAGGTGCAATTATTTTATTTCTTGTATTTGAGTTTTTGACACCTAATTTAACTACTATTTGGTTTGCAGTTGGAGCTTTTTGTGCACTTGTTATTAATTTAATTTTTAGTAATTTAACTGTTGAAATTATAGTGTTTTTTATAACAAGTTTCATAGCTTTATTTTTAACTAGACCTCTAGTTAAAAAATATTTGAAACCAAATATTAAAAAAACTAATTATGATAGAGTAATTGGTATGGAGGGTGTAGTTGTTAAAGATGTTGATACTTTAGAGTATGGAGAAGTAAAAGTAGACGGAAAGATTTGGACTGCAAAGTCTAGTGAAAAGATAAAAATGGGAGAAAAAGTTATTATTAAGGCAATTGACGGTGTAAAATTAATTGTTGTAAAAAAGGAGAAGTGAAAAAATGATTTTTTATATTTTACTTGGTGTTGTTATTGTTATTTTAATTTCTGGATTGAAGATTATTCCTCAATCAAAAGCATTTGTTATTGAAAGACTTGGGGCTTATAGTAAGACTTTACATACAGGTTTAAATTATGTAATACCTATAATTGAAAGAGTTTCTAATAAAGTTACTTTAAAAGAGATTGTAAAAGATTTTGATCCCCAACCAGTTATTACAAAAGATAATGTTACAATGCAAATAGATACTGTTGTTTATTTTCAAATTACAGATCCAAAGTTATATACATATGGAGTAGAACATCCTATCAGTGCAATTGAAAATTTAACTGCTACTACACTACGTAACATTATTGGAGAGTTAGAGCTTGATGAAACTTTAACATCACGTGATATTATTAATACAAAGATGCGTAGCATTTTGGATGAAGCTACTGACCCTTGGGGTATTAAAGTTACAAGAGTAGAAGTTAAAAATATTTTACCTCCAAGAGATATTCAGGAAGCTATGGAAAAACAAATGCGTGCAGAACGTGAAAGACGTGAGAAGATATTACAAGCTGAGGGTGAGAAAAAAGCAGCAATTTTAACTGCTGAGGGAGAAAAAGAAAGCATGATATTGCGTGCTGAAGCTAAAAAAGCTGCTAAAATTACTGAAGCTGAGGGAGAAGCTGAAGCTATTATTAAGATTCAAAAAGCTAATTCTGAGGGTTTAAAACTTCTAAAAGAAGCAAAAATGGATCAAAGTGTCTTAAAGTTAAAAAGTTTTGAAGCTTTATCTAAAGTTGCAGACGGAAAAGCTACTAAAATAATAATTCCCTCTGAAATACAAAACTTAGCAACAATGGGAACAGTTATTAGTGAAATGCTTTCAAAAGATGATAAAGAAACAAAATAGGTATAATAAAGAAAAAATAACATAAAATATAATGTCATGAGGATTTATGACAAGTGAAATCTCAAAGGATATTACCTTTGAGATTTTTTTTCATAAAATAAGGGTTTTATCATATTATTTTGTAGGAGGTAATATGAAAAAAGATAATAAAGAAAGTTTTACTAAGAAGATGAGGCAAAAATTTAAAGATTTTTTTTCTAATATGAAAAGAAAATAAATTGTTTAACAATGTAGAAATTACATTGTTTTTTAAATAATTAATGACAAACAAAAATAAATGTGTTATCCTTAAGTTATAAGAATAACACATTTTTATTATGTGTAGAAAACGAGGTAACTATGGAAAATATGTATATGGGGGGGGGGCAATCTCTATAAATTAAAAATATATAAACTATTTATCTTTGATACGAGATAAAGAAAAATAAAAATAGAAAAAGATAAGGAGAGTTTATGTATGGAAGAAAAGAAAAAAGATAGAAAGAAAATATTTTTAGTAGTAATATTAACTTTAGTTTTAATGTTATTAGTAGTAGGGGTATCATACGCAGTGTTTACCTATACTAAGTTATCAGATGATAATAGAGTAACAATAGGACAAATTGCCATGAGTTACGAAGAAAGTTCAACAATAATAAGTGTAGAAGATGCAATGCCTATGACTGATACAATAGGAAGAAGTCAAACTGATTATTTTAATTTTTCAGTAACAAGTAGAGCAACAACTAATGAAAATGATGATATAGGTGTAGCTTTATCATATGAAATAAGTTTAACTAGTTTAACAATAGATGAAGACAAACAAGAAATACCAGAAAATTATATAAAATTGTATTTAACAAAAGTAGAAAATACAAAAGAAACAAAACTAGTAGAAGATTTTTTAGATAATTTTGGAACATCAAGTTTTGGTGGTAGTGCAAAAGCTATTCATAATCAAATAAATGTTCATAGAAATGGAAATGATGAGATAACAACTAAATATAGATTAAGGGCATGGATAAGTACAAGTGTAGAAATACCAGAAAGTTTCTTAGCAAGTAAACACCAATTTAAGTTTGCTGTAAACATTAATTCAACAAGTGAAGCAGTAAATGGATTAAATAAAAATATAGTATTAAATCAACCAAGTCATGGAACAATAAAAGTAACAAATAAGATGACAAATAAAGTATATACAACAAATTTAGTTGCTAAAAAAGGTGATGAATTATTAGTAACAGCAGAATCAAATGATGAAAAGTGGAAATTAGGTAAAATATATAATAATGGTAAAGAAGTTGTTGATAATACAATAACAGTTGGATATGAAGATATAAACATTAAAGCAACTTTCACTGCAACTTCTTGTTTGAGAAATAATTGGCTATCTGGTGATCGAAGGTTGGATAAGACGTTTGAGATCCTGATAATGAGTGATACTAAAGAAATGCCAGAGACTTATGAATATGAGGGTGTAACATATACAAAGCAAGATGTAAGGGATGTATCGAATCAAGGAAATATGGAAGTAATGTTTGGTTGGTATTATGATGAATCATCGAATACTCATTTGGGAATAATAGGACAAAATGGTGGTGTTGTTTCACCGGTTGTTTGTCGTAATTTGTTTGGCCCAGATAATTTTAATCACCCACTATATTTAAAAAAAATAATATTAGATAATTTTGATACAAGTCAAGTGGTATCTATGGCAAACATGTTTTCTTGCTGTTACGGATTACAAACATTAGATTTAAGCAATTTTGATACGAGTCAAGTGACAGATATGTCTGGTATGTTTTCAGCTTGTTCTAATTTAACTAACATAATATTTTCGGAAAATTTTGGTAGTGCTGCAGAAAACATGGCGAATATGTTTTTTGGCTGTTCTGGTTTACAAACACTAGATTTAAGCAATTTTGATACGAGTCAAGTGACAAATATGGAAGGCATGTTTTCTTACTGTAACAGATTACAAACGTTAGATTTAAGCAATTTTGATACGAGTCATGTAGGATTTATGAGTCGGATGTTTTGTGATTGTAGTTTACTAACAAGTGTGACTGTAGGTTGTAATTGGAAGACAGCTAGCAATACAACGGATTGGTTTACAGGCACACAAGCTAATGATGTAACAAAAGTATGCAATGAATAATTGTTTTATAGCATATAGGAGTCTATATGCTTTTTTGTTTGGAGATAAATTTTGTCAAGACATCGTGACCCCAAAGTAGAAAATAATTAATTTTCTACTGGGTAGATAGACATTAAGGACAA
>CANQOV010000018.1 GCA_947625575.1 uncultured Bacilli bacterium
AAAACAATTAAATATCAATTTTTAAAAATTGCACAAGAAAACCTCTAGAAAAAATCTAGGGGTTTGTCTACAATCTGATAAAAAGGACAACTATTTTGTCCTTTTTCTTTGCCAACTTTTTATCTTTTCTTCACTTGGCAAAACATCATAATAATCATCTATTTTATATTGATAAAAATTGTCATTTTCTAAATAAACATCATCTGTATTTTTTTCATCAACATTTTTCTTAACATAACAATTATTATAAATTAAATCTTTAACTTTCTCATCAACATAATTTTTATCAAGAGTGTTATCTATACGTTTAAGATAATCTTTATATTCTCCTCTAGCTTTAAAATATGCTATTACATAATCCTTAGCAATAATTCCTACAGCTAAACTAACACCCATTGTAGATAACAAAAAATTCAAAAGATTAATTTCGTTAAACACAAAATGTTTAACACTAACACCTAAAATAATCACTAACCCTAAACAACCACCATATAATATATTATTTTTAACATTAAGCCTATTACTTTTTAATTTCTTTTCCAATATTTCATCATATAAATACTTTATAAAATAATTTTTATAATTAACAAAAATATCAAAAAAATCATACTTTTCTTTTATCTTATCACAAGGATTACTATCAATAGTCCTTAATAACTTTTCCTCTTTTAAAAAAATATCACTAAATAATTTTTTCTTTTCTTCTTTTCTAATCATAACCGTCCCTCAATGACATATTGTAAATAAAAAAATAATAAAAGTAAACAAAAACTATAAATTTATAAAAAACTAAAATATTCTTAATATATTTTAAAAAAAACTTGTATTTATCAAAAAAATATGTTAAAATTTATAAATGTTTTGTAAGGAGGAACACAAATGAGTAATGACATTACAGCACATAAAGATATGCAATACAAAAAGATTTTAACAGAATTATATAGAACAAAGATAATACTTGAAAATCTAGAACTTTTCTATGGTGAGTTATCTCCAAGTGAAAAAGAAGCAAAAGTAGCTGAATTAACAAGAATTTGTGAAAATCTTAAATCTAGAATTTCTATTGAAAATGAAAAAGAACAACAAATATTTGATAAAATATCTGAAATGAAACAAGTAGGTCTAGATGACATAGTATTTTTAAGATACAATTTCCCTGTTGGAGAGCCAAAAAATAGACAAGTTATCGCAAGATCTCATCTAAAAACTGAAGGAAAGTTGTTAAAAGAAACACTAGGTTACAACTTGCTAGGTCGTTTTGAAAAAGATTCAATCTGCCAAGCAAGAAATGATAGCTTTCAAATATATAAAAGAAATTCTGTAGTATCAATTGTAAAAATACGAAAAAGAGTTCGATAAAGAGCTCTTTTATTTTTTTTATAGTTTTGTTATAATATTGTAATGGAGGCGAAAGCATGGAAAAGCTAACAAAAGAAGAAGTATTACACGTTGCCGATTTAGCAAGATTAAAATTAGATGAAAACGAAATAGAAGACTATGCCTACAAATTAAAAGCAATCATGGATTCAATATCTTTAATAAATTCTATAGAAGTAACTGATAATGAAATGACAATAAGCCCTAGCACAGCTAAAATATCTTTATTTAAAGAGCAAGAAAACAAAACAATTTCCAAAGCGGATGCTTTAAAAAATGCTCCAAATAAAATTGATCCATACATCTATGTTGGAGGTAGTATCGATGAGTAATTACTTAGATTTATCTTTAGAAGAAATACATACTTTATTAAAAAATAAAACAATAAAGCCAATCGACTTAGTAAATGAGTGCTTTTCAAAAATAGAAAAAAATAAAGACTATAATTGTTATATCACTTTAAACAAAGAACAAGCAGAAGCTAAAGCTAAAGAACTAGAAAATGTTCCAGTTTCTGATGATTTACTATTTGGTATTCCAATAGCTATCAAAGATAACATAATAACCAAAGATTTAAAGACCACTGCAGCGTCACACATGTTGTACAACTTTGTTCCTATCTATGATGCCTATGTAGTAAAATTATTAAAACAGCATAACATGATTATAATAGGAAAACTAAACATGGACGAATTTGCCATGGGCTCATCCAACCAAACGAGCTACTACGGGCCAGTAAAAAACCCCTTAAATAAAGACTTGGTCTCAGGTGGCTCCAGTGGAGGAAGTGCTTGTGCAGTAGCATTAGGTATGCCATTTTTATCACTTGGTACTGATACTGGTGGGTCTATAAGACAACCCTCTAGCTTTTGTGGTGTCGTAGGTATGAAACCAACTTATGGTTTAGTATCAAGATATGGTTTAATTGCTTTCGCATCAAGTCTTGACCAAATAGGGCCAATAACAAGAACAGTTAAAGAAAATGCTTTACTATTAAATGCTATATCAGAAAAAGATTCTAACGACCTAACCCAAGAAGGTAAAAAAGAAGAAATCAAAATAACTGATGATATCGATTTATCCAAATTAAAAATAGCGATTCCTAAATTTTATCTTAACGACAAAATAGATAAAGAAATATTAAATAAATTTAATGAAATAAAATCTCTATTAACATCAAAAGGTTGCCAAATAGATGTTGTGGATATAAAATATCTAGAAAATTCTGTAAGTTTATATCAAATCATCGCTTTAGGAGAAGCCTCATCTAACTTAGCTAGATATGACGGCATAAGATATGGTTACAGCACAACTAAATTTACTGACATAAATGATTTTTACAAAGCCACAAGAAGTGAGGGCTTTGGTCCTGAAGTAAAAAGAAGATTAATGATAGGCTCATACTTGTTATCTGGTGCCAATGCTAAAGTATATTATGAAAAAGCCTTAAAAATTCGTCATGCTATGATTGAAGAATTCCATAATGTTTTCCATGCTTACGATTACATAATTGGACCAACTACTACAACTTTGCCATATCCTCTTGGAGCTAATAACGATGATCCCAATAAAAGCTTTATCGATGATATATTAACAATTCCTGTTAATATGGCAGGACTTCCTGCACTTAATCTTCCAATCGGCTATTCTAAAGATAATCTTGCTATTGGTATGCAAATAATTGCCAATCGTTTTGAAGAAAACAAAATTTACAATTTAGCCAACTATTTAGAGCAAGCTTTGAATCTAGGAGGTAAACATGAGTAATTATAAAATAACTGTAGGAATAGAAGTCCACGTAGAACTAAAAACCAGAAACAAAGTTTTCTCTGAAGTTTTAAATGATACCACCGCTCCTGTAAACACCTTAGTAAACGAAATAGACCTAGGTTATCCGGGCACCTTGCCATCTCTTAATGAAAACGTCATAAATTATGGAATCCTAACTAGTCTAGCCCTAAATTGTACTGTAACAAAACACATGCACTTTGATAGAAAAAACTATTTTTATCCTGACTTGCCAAAAGGATATCAAATAACTCAACTTAATACCCCAATAGGAACAAATGGTTATATTACCCTTAACAGTGGTAAAAAAATAGGTATAAGAGAACTACACATCGAAGAAGATACTGCAAAAAGCCTTCATCAAGATAACAAAACTTTCTTAAACTTTAATCGTGCAGGTGTGCCTTTATTAGAAATAGTTTCATCTCCTGATATCAACAGCAAAGAAGAAGCAGGAGAATACCTTGAAAAATTAAAAGAATTACTTTTATATCTTGAAGTATCAGACTGCAAAATGGAAGAGGGTAGCATGCGTGCTGATGTAAATGTTTCCATAAGTAAAACTAATGATCTAGGTTGTCGTATCGAACTAAAAAACATTGGCTCAATTCATGAAATAAAAGATGCTATAGAACAAGAAGCTCTTCGTCAAGAACAAATCTTATCTAACAATGGTACTTTAAAAGAACAAACAAGAAAATATGATGCTTCCAAAAAAGAAACAATTCTTTTAAGAAACAAAGAAGTAGGTAATGATTATCGTTACTTTAAAGAGCCAGATCTTCCATATGTAGACATCACTGATGAACAAATAGAAACAATAAGAAAAAAACTAGTATTATTGCCAGATGAAAGAAGAAAAATCTATCTATCCAAAGGCATTATTCCAATAAATGTTGAAAAAATAATTAAAAACAAAGAGTACTCTGATTACTTAAATAACTTCATAGATACAGATTTAGACTTTAAAGTAGCAAGCAATCTTTTACTAGGAGATATCTCATCATACTTAAACAAAGAACTAATATCTTTTTCTAGTCTATCTTTAGATAAAGAAAGATTTAAATCTTTAGTAGATAGTCTATCTTCTAAAAAAATATCATCTAAAATTTTAAAAGAAATTCTATCATCATACTTAACCACTACTGATTCGATAGATACTATTTTAAAAAGTAAAGGAATAAACTTAAATGACAATCTATCTGATCTAGAAGCAATAATAAAACAAGTAATTATAGACAATAATGAAGCTGTTTTAGATTATCATAATGGTAAAGAAAAAGCTTTCCAATACTTAATTGGTATGACAATGAAACAGACAAAATCATCTTTTTCTCCCCAAGCAGTTAAAGATACTCTTAAGAAATTACTAGACAATTGATTATTTTAAAATATTAGTTTATAATTTAATAATAAGGGTGTGAGTTAATGAAGAAAGTCGCAAAAGAACTAAAAAAATATAAATACACTACCATTGTAGTAGTACTATTTTTAATCATGATTGGGCTAGCTTATTTTTGCTACACCATGTTTTTTGGTGCTATAGGCGTTCCTCAATATGGTAATAGACTAGATGGTAGAGAAGAAGTAATGCCATCAAAAGATAGTCTTGATAATGCTTGTAATGAATTACAAAAACAATATCAAGATATAACTGAAATAACTGCTAAAGTCAATGGTAATATAATTGATTATATAATCAAAGTAAACAAAGATACTTCTACCAAAACAGCTAAAGAAATGATAAAAAATGTAACTAAAATCTATACTAAAGATCAAATAAGTTATTTTGATTTTCAAGTATTTGTAGATTGTGAAGAAGAAAAAAGTGGTTTCCCTATAATAGGTTATAAAAGTAAGAAAGCAACTGATTTTTCTTTTGTAGAAAATAAGGATTAGGAGTAATATATGAAAAATAAAAGTAAAAGAAATAAAAAGAATAAGGTTTGGTATTTACTAGTAGCTATAGTAGTAATTTTTGTAGCAACTGCCAGTTATTTTTTCATCACATCAAGTGATGATAGTAATCACCTAACACTATTAGAAAGACGTTGGATTAATGAAAATAAAGATACCTTAATCGACATTAAAGTACCAAGTAATCTTAGTATTTTAGCATATAATGGTGAAGGTGTAATCTTTGATTTTTTAACTGAAGTAGAAGAAAAAACAGAACTATCTTTTAATAAAGTTGCTTATACTTATCCTGATAATTATGCTGATGGCTTAGGTATCTTAATACTAGATAGTGATGATAAACTAATGAAAGATGATATCTACTTATTAGAAGATCACTATGTTTTAGTAGGAAAGGATCAAGGCTTCATAGAAAGTAATAACTTAGTAGGTAACAAAATAGGAGTTTTAGAAAGTGATTATGAAGTCATAAATAATTATTTTTCTAATGCTTTAACCCTTAATAGATATACAAGCTATAACACAATGCAAACAGCCCTAAGAAACAACAGCATTAACTATTTCATTGTTCCAAGATATGTCTATTTAGAAAATATTAACAACGATAATTTATATATAAAATATAACTTCAAAGATTTAGCCAACAAACTAGTTTTAAGACCAAGTGGTATAAAAAGACTAGATTCTATTTTAGAAAAATATGTTACTAACTTTAGGGATGAATTATTTATCGAAGATTTAAATAAGAACTTGTTAAACTATTACTTAAGTCTTGATAAAATAACAGAACTAGAAAGAGTAAATTTAACCAACAAAGTCTATCGTTATGGCTATGTAAAAGGAAGTAATTACAACATCAAAGTAAGATCTGATCACTATGGAATTGCTAATAGTTACTTACAAGCCATGGAAGAAATGATTGATATGGAATTTGATTATTTTGAATACAACAGCCAAGAAGAACTACTAACTGCTTTACGTGATGAAAAAATTGACTTTGCTTTTGTAGACTTTAACTATGACGGAAGTCTTTTAAAAACAGTTTCCCCATTTAATAGTGACATGGTTGTTCTATCAAAAAAATATTATCCTATCACTAGTCAAAACTCTCTAAATAATAGAAACATCTATGTTAAAGAAAATAGTCCTTTAAAAAATTATATTAGCAACTTTACCAATAATATATCTTCATACAAAGGTAGTAATATCCCTTCAGTAGAAGAAGATTTATTAGTAGTGGATAACTATGATTACCAATATTATAAAGACGGAAAACTAAAATCATATCAAGTATTATTTAAAGATAATTATACAAGTAATTGTTACTATGTTGTTAATAATAACCAAGAAGTTTTCTATAATTTCTTAAATTTCTTCTTAAGTAATTCTGATAATAGTATTTATGAACAGAATACTATAAAGCAATTTGATACAATAAGTAACAGTAGAAAAAACTTTGAAAATATTTACATAGTAATAACTTTAATAGTAATAATTCCTCTTTTATTAATAATTATGATTTTGTTTGTTAATAGAAAAAAAGTAAAAGGATCAAGCAAAAAAGAAGATGTTCTAAAATATAATGATTTACTAACATCTCTAAAAAATAGAAATTATTTAAATGATTGTATAGAAAAATGGGACGATACCCATGTTTATCCAAAAACAGTTATCATGGTAGATTTAAATAACTTAAAATATGTTAATGATAACTATGGTCATGAAGAGGGAAATAAACTAATTCAATCTGCTGCAGCAGTTTTAATCAACACTCAACTTGAAAAAAGTGAAATAATTCGTACAGACGGAAATGAATTCTTAATATATTTAATAGGTTATAGTAAAATGCAAGTTACAACTTATGTCAATAAATTATCAAGAGAATTCGAAAAATTAGAGCATGGCTTTGGAGCTGCTATTGGTTACAGCATGATTGAAGATGAAATAAAAACAATTGATGATGCTATAAACGAAGCAACAATTAATATGAGAATGGATAAGGAACAAAACTATAGATAATATGAAAGAAAGAATAAGATTAATATTTAAACAATTTTACTCAATATTAAAAAAGCCAGAAATGCGAGTTTTACCAGGACAACTCGCTTTCTATTTTCTCATGTCTTTAATTCCCATATTTGCTATAGCAATAATAATTGCTTCCAATTTAATAACAAATTTTAATTTTAATAACCTAACTTATATTCCTCAAATAATACTAGATATCCTAACAAGTGTTGTAGAAACAGCCAATGTTTATAACAATTTAGCAATATTATTAGTAATATACTTAATACTAGGCTCCAATGGAGCAACATCTATCATAATTACTTCTAATACACTATATGGAATAAATAATCCCGGAGGAATCCATACAAAGGTTAAATCTATCATCATGACCATAGTAATTGTAGCTCTTCTTTTATTCATTATCTTTATCCCTGCTTTTGGAGACTATATCATCAAATATATTTTCTCTATAGCAACCAACAAAGAATATTTAATAATCTACATGCCAATTTATCGAATCTTAAAATTAATAATATCTTTCCTAATAATCTTTTTAGGAGTAAACTTAATTTACATTTTAGCACCAGATAAAAAAATTAAAGGCAAAAAAACTTTCTTTGGAGCCTTATTTACCACAGTAGGATGGATTTTTGTTACTGAATTATTTGGATTTTATGTTACATCTGTTGCAAATTATAATGCTTTATATGGAAATTTTGCAAATATTTTGGTATTATTAATGTGGGTATATTTATTAGCCTATCTATTTGTATTTGGTATGGCTATAAATATAAACCTTTCTAAATTTAAAATAAATGATTCAAAAAGAAGTGGAAGTGTTTAATTTGAAAAAGAAAACAGAGTCAAAACCAAAAAAATCATTTTGGACAAAATTATCTAATTTTTTTTCCAAAGCTGATAATTTTATCAAAAAATCAATTATAAATATAAAAATATTATTTCAAGAAAACCCTTTAATATTTTATTACATCGTAGGTTGTACTTTTAATGGAATATTATTAAGAGCCTTAACTGTAAAAAACGTTTTTGCCATATCTCCTGTACTAGCAGATATAGCAATATCTATGTTTTTTGCTTCATTTTATTTTCTAATTACAGATAAATATAATAAAATATTTCGTAAATTATATTTACTATTTTTAATAATAATTTCCATAATAGTAACTGTAGGTAATAGTATCTACTACACATACTACAATTCTTTCATATCCATAACTTTCATCTCTTTTGCAGTAGCAAATCATGAAACAGGAGATGCTAACGTAGTAGGAGATTTAATTGGACCACTTCATTTTATATACCTATGGCTTTTAGTATTCTTTATTTATCTATTAACTAAAAAAACTAAAAAACCAAAACAAGAAAAAGAAGATAAACCAAAAACACCACATCCAATAATTCAAATATATTCTTGGTTTTTAATAATACTTCTATTATTTCTCTTAACCCTTAGTCCTAAAGATTTTTCAAGATTCTATGATCAGTGGAATAGAGAATATCTAGTAACCAAATTTGGTGTTTACTTATATCAAATAAATGATGTCATAAAAAGTGTTGAGCCTAAAATGGCTTCACTATTTGGCTCAGATAAAGCTTATAAAAATATAACAGAATATTACGAAGAAAACACCTTTAAAAAATCTAAAAATGATTACACCAATCTGTTAAAAGGTAAAAATATCATAGCAATTCATGCTGAAAGTATGCAAAATGTCATGCTAGGATTAAAACTAAATGGCAAAGAAGTGACACCTAATTTAAATAAACTAGCTAAAACAGGTATCTACTTCAATAACTTCTATTCTCAAGTTAGTGTAGGAACAAGTAGTGATACCGAATTTACTTTCTCTAGTTCCTTACTACCAGTTGATAATGGCTCTGTTTTCATTAACTATTCCGATCGTGATTACAAAACAGGTTATCAAAAATTAAGTGAAATGGGTTATTACACCTTTAGTATGCACGCCAACACAGGAGATTTCTGGAATAGAAACATCATGCATAAAAAATTGGGTTATCAAAAATTCTATGAAAAATCATCATTTACTATAGATGAGACAAGTGGTTTTGGTCTAACTGATAAATCCTTTATGCGACAAGCTGTAGAAATAATAAAAGAAATAAATGCTAATGAAAAACCATACTATGGAACATTAATAACTTTAACAAACCATACACCATTTAGCGATGTAGAAACATATGGAGACTTTGATGTTTCCATGACTGTTGATGGTAAAAAATACCCTTATCTTGAGGGAAGTAAAATAGGTAATTACATTAAATCAGTTCACTATGCTGATGAACAAATCGGTCTATTAATTGAACTATTAGAAAAAGAAAATCTTCTAGATAACACAGCCATTGTAATATATGGCGATCATGATGCTAGATTATCATACTCTAATTGGGATTTATTCTATAACTATGATTACACTACAGATGATGTCTATGATGAAGATGATCCAAGAAGAATAGATGTAGACTACTACTTCTATGAACTTAATAAAAAAGTACCATTTATAATTTGGTCAAATGATAAAGAATTCCAAAAACATAGTACCACCGTGGAAGTAGCAACAGGTATGTATAACGCTATGCCAACTCTTGCTAATATGCTAGGATTTAATCTTGAATCAGCCCTAGGTCAAGACATATTCCAAATAATAAAAGATAGTAAAAAACCTCAAGATATAGATAATTTAGTAGTATTTCCAAATGGTAACTTTTTAACAAATTATATCTATTATAATGATAACAAAGAAGAATACAAATTATTAAAAAAAGACACTGTATCAGATGCTTACTTACAACAAATGAAAGAAAAAGCTTCCAAAATATTAGAAGTATCAAATGATATAATAGTTTATAACTACTTTGGAATTGAAAAAGAAGAATATGCTAATGAGGTGAAAAAATAATGAAATTAAAAAAAGGTGTAAAAAAAATATTAATAATAATACTAATTTTATTGTTAGTAGCAGCTTTAGGTTATGGTGCATTAAAAATTTATAATAAATTTGGATCAAACAAAGTAGCCAAAAAACCAGAAGTAATTAACACTATCAAAGAGTATGGTTATAACCTAGATGATAATGCTACAAAACTATACAGTAATTTATTTACCCAGCTAAAAGAAGTATTGCAAGAAGAAGAAGTAAACGAAGAAGAATATGCCAAATTAGTAGCCCAGATGTTAGTGGTAGATTTTTATAATATTGATAATAAAATGTCTAAAAATGACATTGGAGGAGTAGAATTCATACTAGAAGACTACAAAGAAAACTTTATACTAGAAGCAAGTAACACTGTCTACAAATATGTAGAACACAACATCTATAACGATAGAAAACAAACACTTCCTAAAGTAAAAAGTGTTGTAGTACAAAACGTAAAAAATATAAGTTACAAATACAAAGATCTAGTAGATGAAAAAGCTTATGAAGTTGTAGTAAGCCTAGAATATGAAACAGATTTATCTTATCCAAAAACAGTAACAGTAAGAATGATTCACAATGGTAAAAAACTAGAAGTATTTTATATGAAATAAGAGGAAATTCCTCTTTTTTTATTGATACTTTAACTAAAATTTGATATGATATCAATTGAAAGTCGGTGGTACTATGAAAAACTTTTTATTAGCAGTTATAACTTTCTTATTAGGCTTTATAATTGTTTATGGATTTTATTATTTTACAACTTTAAAAAAATTAAAAAAGAAAAGAAGTATAACTAAAAAAGATATAAATGTCGAAGCAAAATTGTTTATTGGTTTAAATAATATTGATATGTCAACAATAAATTGTTATAAATTAAATAAAACTCTTTGTTTATTTAATGCTATCATAATAGCTTTGTCTTTAGTGGTTTCTACCATAACAGATGTTTTAATTTTAAAGTTTTTAATAGCCTTAGTATTTATATTTGTTATGTTATATTTTACATACAAACTATATGCAAAATATCTAAAAAAGAAAGGAAAAATTTAAATGTATAATCATAAAAGAATTGAACAGAAATGGCAAAAATATTGGTTAGATAATGAAATATATAAAGCCGATAATAATAGCGATAAAGAAAAATTTTATTACTTAATAGAATTTCCATATCCTTCTGGAGCAGGACTTCATGTTGGTCATGTTAGAAGCTACACAGCTCTAGATGCTGTATCTCGTAAAAAAAGAATGATGGGATACAATGTCTTATTTCCAATTGGTTGGGATGCTTTTGGCTCTCCAGCAGAACAGTATGCCATTAAAAATCATATTCACCCAAGTAAAGCTGTTACAGAAAATGTAAAAGAATTTAAAAGTCAAATTCAAAAACTAGGAATACTATTTGATTGGTCAAGAGAGTTTTCAACTGCAGACAAAGAATATTATAAATGGACTCAGTGGCAATTCTTAAAATTCTTTGAACATGGCATGGCCTATAAAGCTAAAAAGAATATTAACTGGTGTCCAGTATGTAAAGTTGGTCTATCTAATGAAGATTCCAGTGGTGGAGTATGTGAACGATGTGGTAGCAAAGTAGTTCAGAAAGAAAAAGAACAATGGATGTTAAAAATGAGTGACTATGCTGAACAATTAATTGAAGGACTAGATAAAACTGAATTTCAAGAACGTACGAAAACAGCCCAAATTAATTGGATAGGTAAATCTCTAGGAGCAGAAATACTTTTTGATATAAAAGATACAACTGATAAATTAAAAGTATTTACTACAAGACCAGATACATTATTTGGTGTAACATTTATGGTAATTGCTCCAGAACATCCTTTAATAAAGAAATATGAAGATAAAATAAGTAATATCAAAGAAGTAAAAGACTATCAAGAGTTTGCTAATAGTAAAACAGAATTTGAAAGAACAAATTTAGTAAAAGAAAAAACAGGAGTAAAATTACAAGGTATTACTGCTATTAACCCAATAAATAATACAGAAATACCAGTATATATATCTGATTATGTCATGATGAGTTATGGAACTGGAGCTATCATGGCTGTACCAGCTCATGATGAAAGAGATTATGAATTTGCTAAAAAATTTAATATTCCAATTATAGAAGTATTACAGCAAGATGAAAATAAAAAAACAGATGGTGCTATGACAAGTGACGGGCTTCATATTAATTCTGGATTTTTAAATGGTTTAAATAAAGAAGATGCCATTAAAAAAATGATAGAATATCTAGAAGCTAATAAAATAGGTAATTCTAAAGTAAATTATAAATTACAAGATTGGGTATTTTCAAGACAACGTTTCTGGGGAGAGCCAATTCCTTTAATTCACTGTGATAAATGTGGTTGGGTAGCTGTACCCTATGACAAGTTGCCAGTAGAGCTTCCAACAGTTACCGAGTATGTTCCTACTGATGATGGAGAAAGCCCATTAGCCAAAATAGATTCTTTCGTTAATACAACTTGTCCAAAATGTGGAGCTCCTGCCAAAAGAGAAACAGATACAATGCCAAACTGGGCCGGCTCATCATGGTATTGGCTACGTTACATGGACCCACATAATGATAAAGAATTTGTAGGTAAAGACGCTCTAAATTATTGGGGCATGGTAGATTATTATAATGGCGGTATGGAACATGCAACAAGACATTTGTTATACGCAAGATTTTGGCATCGTTTCCTATACAATATTGGTCTTGTCCCAACAGAAGAGCCATTTAAAAAACGTGTTTCCCACGGCATGATACTAGGAGAAAATGGCGAAAAAATGTCGAAGTCCAAAGGAAACGTTGTAAATCCTGATGATATGGTAGAACTATATGGAGCAGATGCTTTAAGATGTTATGAAATGTTTATTGGAGACTATGAAAAAGAAGCTTCATGGTCTGAAGCCGGACTTCGTGGTTGTAGAAAATTCCTAGATAGAGTAGATAGATTACAAGAAAAAGTAAAAGATGTAAATAATTATTCTCCTAATCTAGAAATAATTATCAATCAAACAATTAAAAAAGTTAGTTATGATTTAGATAACATGAAATACAATACTGCTGTCAGTGCTTTAATGATTTTACTAAATAAAATGGAAGAACAAGAAAGTATTACTAAAAAAGATTATATAACTTTCTTAACTTTACTAAATCCAATTGCACCACATATTACTGAAGAATTAAATTCTAAATTTAATGACATACCAATATGTAAAAGTAGTTGGCCAGAATATGATGAAAATAAAACAAAAGATAAAACTATTTCTCTTGCAGTAAGTGTAAATGGTAAATTAAGAGCAACAATTAAAGTAGAAGCTGATACTAGTGAAGAAGAATTAAAAAAATTAGCTTTTGCAAATGAAAATGTTAAAAAGTTTACTTTAGATAAAGAAATAATAAAAGTAATTGTTGTACCAAATAAAATAGTAAATATAGTTGTAAAATAAAAGTGAATTTCACTTTTATTTTTTTATCTCTATCATTATATTTGCTCTTTTCATACAAAATAGCAGTGCATACAATAGTAATGGAAGGAGGAAAAAATAATGAATTTTAACAACAATAGACAACATGGTTGTAACAATGATTGTCCAATGCAATACCCTAATGTTGGTAATATCACAACAGTAGGTGTAATAGGTCCAACGGGACCAACTGGCCCAACTGGACCAGCCACAATTACGGTAGGAACAACTTCAACTGGAACACCGGGAACACCTGCTTCAGTTACTAATGTGGGAACAGGACAAAATGCAGTATTAAATTTTGTCATACCAAGTGGTGCTACAGGACCAACGGGTGCTACTGGTCCACAAGGATTGCCAGGTACAACTGGAGCAACCCCAACATTAGCAATAGGAACAGTGACAACAGGAGACCCGGGAACACCTGCATCAGCCACAATCACAGGTACAGCCCCAAATTATTTACTTAATTTAGTAATACCACAAGGCCCAACAGGCCCAATAGGAGCTATAGGTCCAACAGGTCCAATTGGTGTAGCAGGCCTTGACGGAGCAACAGGTCCAACAGGACCAACAGGCCCAGATGGAGTAGCAGGCCTTGATGGAGCAACAGGACCAACTGGACCAACCGGACCAGACGGAGTAGCAGGCCTTGACGGAGCAACAGGCCCAACTGGACCAACTGGACCAGAAGGAGTAGCAGGTCTTGATGGACCAACAGGTCCAACTGCTTGATTGTATAAATCTTCTAAATAAATCGTTTATAGTTGAATTAAAAATAAAATTAATATAAAATAAAATTGAAGAACATTTTATGTTATGATAAATAACAAAAAAAAGAGTTAGTAATATGAAAAAAATGAATATTATCGTAGTTTTTGATAAAAATTTAGAAAAAGTATTAATGTGTAAAAGGACTAAAGAGCCATATATAGGTATGTACAATCTTGTTGGTGGCAAAATAGAAAAAGAAAATGATGGTCTAAATGAAGCATATAGAGAATTAGAAGAAGAAACAAATATTACCAATAAAGATATAAACCTTATTCATTTCATGAATATTTCATATATAAAATGGAATAAAGAACTTGAAGTTTATTATGGAATATTAAATAAAAAAGTAAATTTAATTGAGGAAGTTAATAAACTACAATGGGTATCAATAAATGATAATTTTTTTGACATGAATAAATATGCTGGTGAGGGAAATATTGGCCATATAATTGAAGAAATTAAAATAGATATGCAACAATAAAAAAATACAGAAAGGATTTTAGAAAGATAAATGAGTAAAAATGATATTAATTTTAAAAATGAAGAATTAAAAGTAAAATTTAATTTTCGAGTAGCTTGTCTAATTTTAGGAAAAGAAAAAATATTACTTCAAAAAAGCTCAGAAAATGATTACTATTCACTTATTGGTGGTAGAGTAAAATATTTTGAAGATACTAAAGAAGCACTAATTAGAGAATTAAAAGAAGAAACTGGAGTTTTAATTTCTCAAGATGAAGCCAAATTAATTGATATAGTTGAAAACTTCTTTATTTATGACAATACTAAAATCCATGAATTACTATTTATATATAAAGTTAGTAATAATGCCAAACTAATGTCCATAAATAATTTTAAAACACTAGATAAAGATACTTCAGTAAATTTATGGATAAATATTTCTGAATTAAATAAATATAAAATTATGCCATCAATTGTAAAAGATATTATTAATAATGATAAAATAAATCACGAAATAATAAAAGATTATTAATATAATATAGGAAATTAAATATGAAAATTAAATATCAATTAACAAATAAAATAAAAGAGTTTATTAAAAATTGTGATTTAGAAGAAATTAATATAGGTTGTTCCGGCTCACAAGTTATCCGAATAAAAAAAGAAAATAATATATATTTTTTAAAAATTGCCAAAAATGGTTTACTTACTTTAGAATTTGAAAAATTAAAATGGTTAAGCGAAAAATTAAATGTTCCCAAAATAATTTTATACGAAATCTCAAATGATACAGAGTTTTTAATTACAGAATCTCTAAAAGGAGAAATGCTGTGTTCTGATTATTATATAAATAATCCAGATATAGGTATCAATGTGATTGCAGAAGCTTTTAAACAAATTTATTCAATTGACATACATGATTGTCCATTTAATGTGTCTATTGATTATAAGTTATCTGTAGTGGAAAATAATGTTAAAAATAAATTAATTAGCAAAAAAGATATCAAAGAAGAAACATTAAAAAAATATGGTAATTTAAATAATATTTTAAAGTTTTTAAAAGAAAACAAATTTACTGACGATTTATGTTTTTCTCATGGAGATATTAGTTTGCCAAATATATTTGCTTTAAAAGATAAATTTATTGGTTTTATTGATGTTGGATCATGTGGAATAGCGGATAAATGGTTTGATTTAGCAATTTGTGAAAAATCAATAAAAAGAAATTATGGCAAACAATATGTTTCCAAATTTTATAAAAAATTAAATATAATTCCTGAACGTGATAAAATTGATTACTACTTACTTATGCTAGAGTTATATCTCTAATAAATATGATTTAATATTAAAACTAGTTACTAAATAGCGATAAATATAAATTATAACTATAATGGTATTATTTTATTAATTTACAAATAAAATTAATTAAACTATTGTAGTTTTTTTATTTTTTGGAGATTAATATGAATAATAAAAAAGATAAAAAACATCTAAAGACAAATTTTAATTTTATAGAAGAATTTAAAACTAATAAAAAAGATATTTCTACCGATGAATTAAAAATTATTTTCAACAAAAAATATTTTGAATACATAAAAAGGATTGAAAATAGAGTTTTATGAAATTCAAATTTAATAAAGAAAGAGTAATTTTATATTTAAGATTATCAGATGAAGATCACAATAAACTTACAAAAGAACAATTATCAGAAAGTATTAAAAATCAAGAATTAATGTTAAAAGAATATGCTCTTAGTAAAAATTGGCAAATTGTTGGTATCTATAGTGATGTAGATTGGTCTGGGGGAGATTCAACTCGTCCGGAGTTTAATAAAATGATTAAAGAGTGTGCTTTAGGTAACACAGACATTGTCTTATGTAAAACTCAAGCAAGATTTGCAAGAGATTCAGAACTTATAGAAAAATATGTACATAATAAATTTCATGAGTGGGGTATTAGATTTAAAACAGTTGTTGATAGAATTGATAATGAAAAAAGAGAAACTAAAAAAACAAGTCAAATATTAGGTTTAACCGATGAGTGGACACTTGAAGATACTTCTTTAAATATTCGTGAAACATTTAAATCCAAAAGAAAAGCCGGAGAGTGTACTGCAAGCTTTGCTGTATATGGGTACTTAAAAGATCCTGAAAATAAAAATCATTTAATACCTGATCCCGTTGCTTCTATTACAGTAAAAAGAATATTTGATGAATATATGAAAGGATACGGCTTAGACAAAATTGCCAATGGTCTTAATGAAGATAAAATATTAAGTCCATTAGAATATAAAATGTCAAATGGCTCAAAACTTAAAATACCTTTATTAAAAAAATATTTTGATTATAATTATATAGACAAAGTCGGAACGTATATTATAAATGTTAATCTTATAAATAAAGAAACCCAAATATTAAATAATTTAATTAGTTTTAATTACATAACTACTGATATGAAAAACTTTAACAATAAATGTGATATTACTTTAAAAAGATATTCTTTAGATAGAACAAAAATATATTATTCAGAAAAAGAAGCTTTAGATATTAACAAATTTAATGAAAATGATTTTATTCTTATAAAAGAAAATGATACTATTCCTAAAACTACTACTTGTATTGCTACAGTAACAAAAAATCTAGATCGTACCCATATTATTAATTATCAATTTGAAATAAAACTAAAAGAAAATCTAAAACATGAAAAATATTATTTTGAAATTAAACACCACGTAGATAATAAAAATACAAATTTAATTTTTGAAAAGAATATAAGAAGAAAAATGAAATGGTCAGAGCAATCAATTAAAAAAATTTTAAAAGATGAAGTTTATATTGGTAATATGGTACAATTTAAGACAACTACTGTAAGTTATAAAAATCATACAATTATTAAAAATGATGAAGAAGATAGAATAAGAAAAAATAATACTCATGAAGCTATTATTAATCCTAGTATTTGGTATAATGTCCAAGAAAGATTAAAAAACAAATCAAGAAGTTCTAAAAATGGAACAGTACATATATTTTCTAATAAAATTTATTGCATGAATTGTAATAGAATTTTTTCTAAATGTGGAAAAAAAGATAAGAACGGACTTGGATATTTATGTTGTAAAGACAAAAAAGATAACTGGACTAACTGTGATAATAAAAAATGGTTAAAAGAAGATGAATTACATAATTTTGTTTTAGAAAAAATAAATAATATTTTAAATAAATTTTATGATATTAATATTCTAAATAAATTAAATAATAAAGCTTTAAACCAAGATGTGTATAAAGATAAATTACAATCACTAGAACAAGAAGAAACCAAAATAATTACAGAATTGCAAAATAAACATATATATTTTCAAAAATTATATGAAGATCGAATTTCTGGATTGTTAAAAGAAAAAGAATTTATACTTTTAATGAATAAATATAAAGATGATACTACTATGTTAGAAGATAGATTAAAAATAATAAAAAAAGAAATAACAGCAATTAATAATCAAAAAGAAACTTTAAATACAAAACAAAACATATTTGAAAAATATCGTTATATAGATAAATTAAATATTGAAATAATAAATAATTTCATAGATAAAATTATAATAGGATCATATAATAAAGAAAAAAATGATAGAGATTTAAAGATAATATGGAATTTTATTATTTAAAATAAATAAAGAAGATTTAAACAATCGAGCAACAGGGCCAACTGGACCAACAGGACCAGACGGAGTAGCGGGCTTAGATGGAGCGACAGGACCAACAGGACCAACAGGACCAGACGGAGTAGCGGGCTTAGATGGAGCGACAGGACCAACTGGACCAACCGGACCAGACGGAGTAGCAGGCTTAGACGGAGCAACAGGACCAACAGGACCAACAGGACCAGACGGAGTAGCAGGTCTTGATGGACCAACAGGTCCAACAGGACCAACAGGCCCAACTGGCCCAGCAGCATAGCTAAATGAATAAATACAAAGTCTATGTCTACACCATAGCAAAAAATGAAGAAAAATTTGTTAATCGCTGGTATGAGTCCATGAAAGAAGCTGACGGAATATACGTCTTAGACACTGGCTCAACTGATAAAACCGTGGAATTACTTCAAAAAAATGGTGTCAATGTAATTCAAAAAATAATAACACCTTGGCGTTTTGATGTAGCTAGAAATGAATCTTTAAAATTAGTGCCTCAAGATGCTGATATCTGTGTTTGTACAGATTTAGATGAAGTATTACTTCCCGGTTGGAGAAAACATCTAGAACAAGTATGGACCAAAGACACAACTAAACTAAGTTATATCTATAACTGGAGTTTAGATGAACAAAATAAACCATTAGTCACGTTCTATTATGAAAAAATTCATAGTAGAAACGATTATACTTGGACTCATCCAGTCCATGAAGTATTGCAAAACATAAACAACAACGAAGTAAGAAAATTAACAGATTCAATAATTCTAAACCATTATCCAGACAAAACCAAATCACGCTCTAGCTACTTGCCATTATTGGAACTATCAGTAAAAGAACAACCTCAAGATGATAGAAATACCCATTATTTAGGTAGGGAATACATGTATTATGGTATGTGGGAAAAAGCTATAAAAACTTTAAAAAAACACTTAAGATTAAAAACAGCAACTTGGGATTTAGAACGTTGTGCCTCTATGCGATTTATAGCTAGATGTTATGCTAAATTACAAAACAAAAAACAAGCCCTTTACTGGCTTAACAAAGCTGTATTAGAATCGCCATACTCTCGTGATCCCTATATTGAAAGAGCTTTATATAACTTCCAACTAAAAAAATATCAAAAAGTCATCGAAGATGTAGAAAAAGCTCTAACAATCCCTAAAAACGGCAAATTCTATATCAATGAAGTATTTAGTTTTAATGAAGTTCCATATGATTTATTATCAGTCAGTTATTATTATTTAAACAATAAACAAAAAGCCTTAGAAAACATTAATAAAGCTTTAGACATATCTAAAGACAACCAAAGATTACTAAACAATAAAGCATTTATTTTAAACATGAAATAAGAAGTTACCAAAACTTCTTATTTCTTTGCAACAAAAAGTTAAAAAACCCTTGCTAAAATCATAAATTTATAGTATAGTATTGTTGTTCTGATTCGTGGTGGATCGAAAAACCTTGACCACTAGGTGTCAGTGAAAAAATTAAAAGGAGGTAATAATATGGCTTTAACTAAAGATAGTAAGCAAAATATTATTAAAGATTTTAGAAGAAATGACAAGGATACAGGCTCAACAGAAGTACAAATAGCTATCCTAACAAATGAAATCAATAATTTAACTGAACATTTAAAAGAACATACTCATGACTATCACTCAAGACGTGGACTTTTAAAGAAAGTAGGAAGAAGAAAAAATTTACTTAATTATCTTATGAAAAAAGATATCAATAAATATCGTGAAGTAGTAGACAAATTAGATTTAAGAAAGT
>CANQOV010000019.1 GCA_947625575.1 uncultured Bacilli bacterium
GCATATAGTCTTTTCTTATAAAATAAGGCTTTTAACAAAAAAGTGCATATACTTTGCATATAAATATACTCATTTTCACAAGTGCGAAAATATTTTTGCACCAAAAAAACGGAGAAAAAATCTTATGAAATAAGAGTTTTAATCTCCGTTTGGTGCCATCCCATATCCTGTTTTTTATTTTGACATTGCATTTTTTGATGAAATTACAAATTTTCGTTTTTAAAAATCAATATAGAAAATTCAAAATTGGTGTTAATTTGTTAAAACGATTGTTCTTTAAATGATTGATTTTTTTCTAAAAGACAATTTACCAACTTGCTTTCCTAAATACGAAATAGTACCAATAACTTTTAATTGTTTCCTCATTTATTGCAATCTCTTTTTATGATCTGAATCATCTACGTAAGAAGTTATTTGATTTGCAATTTCGCTATAATACATTTTCTCTTTCTGCATATTGACAAAATCTCCTTTGGTTGGATCTTGCTCATATAGACTAAATCTAGGGATTATCTTTAAATATTCATAAATTTGTTTAAACCTTTCGCTACCAGTAAATCCGGGAACATGAGTTGCATACTTCCTATAATTTTTTTCTATTGCAGCTACACGTTCAACATATTGTTTACCTTTTTGATCGTTTGGTAATTCAGATGTCATAAATTCTTGTAAAGCACCTTCAAGTAATTCTTCTGTATGATATAAGTATTGTTCAGCTTCATTAAACTCATTTTTCTTTTCAGTAATTATACTTTGAGTAGTTAATTCAAAGCTATGATAAAAGTTTGAATCTAAACTTATAGGAAAATTACCATGTTTTAAATCTCTAAAATTAGCAAGAGAACACATTGCCTTTAATGAGTCTACTAATTTTTGACAAGTTTCTGGTTGCATCAATTTTTCTTTGTGTTCAATAATATAATCATTGACAATACGATTTGAAGCACCACTAAATCTACCTTCGGAATCAAACGAATAATTATTAATATTTGAAATATATTCTATTTGACATTTTTCTTCATCTGATAAACCCGAATAATAACTAATATCTGCTTTAATTAAGTTAGCACATAAGTAATTAATGGCATGAGATGAAATTCTATTAATCCAATAATTATATGTTGCTCCTTGTCTACTAGTTGCGATTGCATAATACGAGTAATTTAAGGCAGTTGCAATTGGGCTTCCAAATTCAGAAATTAATTCTGGTCTTTCATATTTAATTTCTTCAAGAACCCTAATTGTTTCATCAAAATACTCATCAAAACAGTAAATGACAGTTCTATCTTTTTCATCATTTGTATGTTCTTCTCCCTTCATTTCATAAGGGATATTTCTATCTATACATTTTCTAATAAATAACTCTAAAAAATCATACCTACTTGTTCCATTTGGCGTATTAATGTATATTCTATAATCAGCATCTTTTTTATGTGAAGCATCATTTCCATATGGAACTGCATTTATTTTACCAATTCTATCTTCATTAGGAATTGAATTACTAATAAGCCTATTTAAAAAACTTTCTTTTTCAACACCATTATATTTCTTTATTGTCGCAATAATCTTTTCATCTGATAAATCAAATATTTGTACAAATTGTTCGTAAGAAAATTCTTTATACATTGTTGGTAGATTATCGTACACAGTTCTATCATCATTCAAATCACTTAATTTTCTCAATTTATTAATTAATAACTTTACTATTCTGAAAGCATACTCATCTAATTGTTCCTTGGTAGCAACAGAAGAATCATTTGGCTTTTTATAAGATGATAATTCCAACCTCCTTGTGTCATATTCTCTACCTTCAATTTTTGATCTTATACATTCATCTATTAAACATTTACTTCCTTCTAATGAAATAATAGGAACTATTCCATTATTAATAATACTTTCTCTTATTGAATCCATTTATTTCACCTCTATCATACAAAACTCTTAAATATTATAATCTTTTTTGGCACTTAAACTAACTGTATTTATGATGCTAGTTTCATTTTTAAATTGAATTAAGTCAAAATTATCAGCCATTTTATTATTCTAATATCCACCATCAATATTAATTATCTCACCATTTATATAACTAGCATCATCACTTGCTAAAAAATATATTGTCTTTGCAATTTCATCAGGCTTTGCAAATCTTTTCAAATAAATTTTTCTTGTTTCTTCTTCAATATAATCTTTTGGTAAATCTTTATTCATATCAGTATCTGCCCATCCAATAGCAATAGCATTTACTCTTATATTAGGTTTAAATTGATATGCTAAATCTCTTGTTAAACTTTGTAATCCAATTTTTGAAATATTATAATCTAAACATTCCGGAGATATAGTTTTTGTTCCATTAGTAGAAGATACATTTATAATTGAACTACCATTTTTCATATATTTAGAAACTTCTCTTGCCACAATAAAAGCCCCTACAACGTTTACATTTAATGTCTTTTTAAATTCTTCAATAGTAATTTCATTAAAATCTCTATCAAAAACAATTCCAGCATTATTAACTAATACATCTATTTCCCCAAATTCATTTATAATTTGTTCTATCATTTGTTTTACTTCACTTTCATTAGATACATCTGTTTTAATAGCTAATGATTTAATTCCATATTTTTCTTCAACAATTTTTTTAAGTTCCAAAGCATCTTTTTCACTATTATTATAGTTGATAACTACATCATAACCTTTTGAAGCAAATTGTATAATAGTTGCTCTTCCTATTCCTTTTGAACTACCTGTTATTAAAACCACTTTATTTTTCATAAGACACTTCCCTCTTTTTTTAATTTATATAATTATTTCCTTATTATCTATTTTAATTATTGGAATTAAATTTAATTTCCGTGATAAATTAGTAAATGAAATAACAATTTTTTTAGTAAATTTTTGCTCTATAAATCTTTCTTTAAAATTTTCTTTACCATTAGTAATTATGTTTAAAATAAAACAATTGTCATTTAAATCTATTTTAATATCATCAATATCTTCCCATGGTCTATATAAAGATAAATCACTATGATTTGGTTCTAATCTTTTTTTGGAAAAATCTAAGGAATCTGCACATTTTAACAATAAAGCAAAGAGAGAATCTTCTTTATCATTCTTCTTATCATGTACTTCAATACTATATAAAATATCTTTATAATATTTATTTTCTTTTAACTCATTATCAAATAATTCTTGTACAATCATTTTAGCTTTTAATCCATGATTATCTCTACTTTCATATTGTCCAACATCATGACTAGCGCATGCAATAAGTAAAGCATTCCTCATCTCTTTATCAATTTTTAATATATCACATAAAGAATTCATTATTTCACAGACATTGTTAATGTGTTGTAATCCATGACTAAAAGCATAAGGGTTAATTTTATCTATTTTCTTATATTCATTTTTAATATACTCATTATTTAATATATCTTTATAACTTAACATTGTGCCTCCTCCTTATAAAATATTAATATTTTTCTACAACAACTATGATTAGAAATTATATTTTGCTAAAACTTCTCCTTCTTCATTATAGATAGTTGCATCTGCATTTTTAATATATAGAACTTGAAAATTAGGATTATCAAGTGTATATCCTGCATCAATAGCCCAATCAAATTCATCTATAACAGCTTGTTTAGCTTTAATATTTTCACTATCATCAATTAGTTCACAATTAATTCTTATCCAATCTGTATCGTCATAAGCAACAATACACACATTATTATTTTTTTCTATTTGCTTTGATACATTTTTATGCTTACTTGTAATTACATAAATTTTATTATCAAACATAATTGGATCTCCAAATGGTCTACAACTTGGTTTATCTCCATTGATAGTAGATACAAAATTTACTTGTGTATTTTCTTTTAAAAACTTATATGTTTCATTCATTTTTCATTTCTCCTTCAAAACTAAATAAATCAATTACTATAATTTAATTATATCATATTCCTTAGTATTTTTTTAATAAAACTTCCTAATAAAATCTATTAAAGCATTGCAAATTAAATAGTATTTGCGTTATAATTAATTTATCAAATACAAGTGAATTTGTTATAAAAGTGTGCATAACCCTTTTAGTAATCGCTCCATATGTTTTTAAAGCCTTGTAAATCAAGGCTTTTTATAATTTCACAATGTGTTTAGGTACATTTTAGGTACATAATTTGTGCTTATTAATTTATTAATTTTCCGCAAAAGAAAGAAAAATTAATAATGAACTACTGTATATATTTAAAGAAAAGAAAAATAGACCATTTTGTAAATTAATAAATAAAGAAATACCTTTTTACCAATATCATAATAAAAACTCATTATTAAAAATTTCAAAAAATATTTTAAACATAACATAAAGCTAACAAATTTTGCAAATTTTGCAAACAGTATTGTCAAAAAATTACTTTTAAATTATAATATAAATTAAATATAAGCACATAAAATCCTACTGATATAAAATTTAAAGAACAATAGAAAATGAATAAATAAAACAATATTAAATAGATTTTGTCAAGAAAGCATAAAACAACTGTAAATTATTATCTGAAACCATAAAAAATTTTATTAAAAATGACTAGAAATAAATAAAAAAACAACAATTCAATAAGCATAGCAAATATATGTCAAATTATTATTCAATCTATAAAAATAAATCAGTTTAAAATAGAAAAAAAGCCAAAAAAATAAAAGTTAACTGATTTATGATATATAAGTAGAAAATTATTGAGGTGATAAAAAATGATAATAAAAGTTGAACAAACAAAATCAAATTTAAAAAATAAATTTGACATTAAAGTAAATAATGAATTAAAATACCTAGCAGGAACACCATGGATGAATATTGATGTACCATTAAACGTTGATAATATTAGGAAATGTATAATTACTAAAACAGATGAAAGTATTTGTTGCGTAAGCTCTTATAACATTATGGAAAATATTTCCAATGCAGCTATTCCAATGAAGTGGGTATTTACTGGAGAACAAAAAAGTTTAATTTTTAATATATTTGATGCTCAGAATAATATTTGCGGAAAATTTTATAAATTAACAAATGGCTTTCTTGATACAAAATATGTAATTGAATATGGTAATTATACATTGAAAAGCTATGATATATCTGTCGGTAAAACTCGAAATATATCAATATATAAAGACGATCTTCAAATTGCTGAAATTTTAAAACCATTGAGCGTATCTGATAATTTAGATTATTATTATTTATTTTTACTTGATGAATATAGTGATTTAGAAATAATACTTTCATTTTTTACTGTATTTTTTGACTATCAAAATTACTCTAACAATGGAGAAGTAGTAAGTAACAAAAAAGAAGTAAGTATAAGCTACACATATGATAAAAATAATAAATTTTATGATAAAAATTGGATAGAAAACAACTTTAATAAAAAAGAGGTGAATTTAATCTATAATCAAATACTAGAAGATAGAAAAAATATTACCAATAGCATAAAAAAACAAGCCAAGTTCATAGTTTTGTTTGTTACATTAATTTGGTTACTGTTATTTATAGTTTTAGGTATTTGTACTATAATAGATAAGTTCCCAATATCATGAATTATTTTAAACAATTCTCATAAATAATTTGACATTTTCTATAAACTATATTATATTATTGTTGGAAAAAGCAAATACCCCCAAATCAGCCTCACCTTTTATAGGAAGAGTTGACAGAGTATCTGCTTTTTTTCAATTTTTATAGTCTATAATGATTTTTATTATCACTTTTTGATACTAACATCAATATAAATTATCATCTATAAATATTCAATATAATAATAGTCTATGTTTTATATTTAGCATCGACTTTTAAGTTATTACCATAAATAATTTTGACATTTTAGATAAACTGCATTATATTATTATTGAAACAGGTTGACTGTAAGGTGGCAAGATTTTAGTATTATTACTAGCGTCCCCATCGTAGTCACCTGTTTTTTCAATCTTTATTTTCTGTATTAGTTTTATCTACTATAATTAATAGAACAAAAACCTCATCATCCGTATAGCCCGCATGCTGAAAAAATAATGCTTCATCTCCATCAGTAACTAAACACTTATTAGAATTCTCCGCTATTGCAATAAAATCGCCTATTCCATCATCAAAAATTTTATCATAAAATTTACCTTTTCCCAATAATTTCAAAAAAATTTACACAGGAATTTTAAGTATCTGCCCTATTTGAAGTATATTACTAGTCAAATTATTTAAAGTTTTAATTGCATCTACTGTCGTATTATATTTTCTCGCAATAGCATACAAAGAGTCCCCCTTTACAACAGTATATGTAATGTAGTTAGCGGCAGCATCAGAAGGAATTCGAATTACCTGCCCTACCCCAAGTATATCACTAGTAAGATTATTTAAACTTTTAAGTGAATCCACAGAGGTATTATATTTTCTTGCTATGGAATATAAAGTATCTCCACTTTGTACGATATAGCTAATATAATTATCATTACTACTAGTAGGTATTAAAAGAACTTGCTCAATACTTAAAACATCACTAGTCAAATTATTAAAATTTTTTATTTCATTTACTGTCGTATTATATTTTCTCGCGATAGCATATAAAGTATCACCACCTACAACAGTATATTTAATATACCCAGATTCTTCTTTACTTGGTATTTTTAGTATCTGCCCTATCTGAAGTACATTATTAGTAAGATTATTTAAACTAATAATTGCATCTACCGTCGTATTAAATTTCCTAGCAATACTATATAAGGTATCACCTGATACTTTTTTTATGTAGTATTATAGATTAAAATTATCCATGAATTCCATCATTTTTTCATAAATTCTTCTTCATCAAAAAATATATCACTTGGAATACAAATATTATATTTTTCACCAAAACTATTTATAAAATCATCACTTGGCATATCGTCACTATAGCCATTTACAATATAATCATTATATATAACATCTTTTATTTCATCCCTTAACGCCTCGGCCTTATCCTTATGGACATAAACTATACCGTACATTATTCCATAACTAACATATATTTCATAATTTTTTATATCAGCACATGAATATAAATTAACTTCTATTTTATTATCTAAAATTTCACATTTAATTAAATGTTTATCTTTCCAATCTCTTGTTTCAAAATCATCAGTTTTATCTATCCAATTCATAATATTATACCTCCAAATAATAATTATTATTTTACACTAACTATTACCAAATGTAAATACAATATCTACTCTTTTATCTTGATAGATATAAATTTTTTCAACTAAATTTATTATTAATTCTCTAGTTAGATTATCTAGTGATAAAAACTCACTAATATATTTTTCTATTTTTTTATTATCTATTTTATTTGAGTCTATTTGCTTATTTTTAAGATTATCAATATTCTTTTTATTATCATCTATTTCTTTTTTTATATTTTCACTTACTCTTAAATATTGAAATTCATCAATTATTCCTTTTAGCATATCCATATAAGTTTTATCTAAATTTTCAATTAATTTATTATTTGTAAGTTCTAGACTTTCAATTTGCTTTTTTAGCTTTAAAGTATTGTCTTCAAATTTTATATTTCCTATCGAATCTTTTATTTTATTTTTATCTAGATATTTATGACAAACATCCCTAATATTGTCTAAAATTACTTTTTCTAATGTTTCATAATTATTCGTATGTGTTGTGCATACATGGTATTTTGAATATGTTCTATAATAATCACAAGTAGTATAACTTCTACCAGTTTTATTTTGATATCTTACTGTTATTCTATGTTTACAATCTCCGCAATATAAAAGCCCATCTAATAAATAAAACCTTTTCTTCTCTGGTCTTTTAACATTTTTAGGTAGTAGTATTTGAACATAATTAAAAGTTTCTCTATCTATTATTACTTCATGGGTATTTGGAGCAATAATATAATCTTTAGGATTATTTTTAATAGTTTTTTTAAGTTTATAATTTATCTTTTTAGTTTTCCCTTGCACTGAGTCACCAACATAAATCTGATTAGTTAAAATTGCTTTTATAGTTGTATCTACCCATACACCTTGTTCTTGCGAAATACATTTACTCTTGCACTTTGTATTCCATACATAATTGTAATAAGATGCTGGTGTTTTTATTTTTCTTTTGGTAAGTTCCCTAGCTATAAAGTGGTATGTATTACCATGAAGCGCTAAATCAAATATTAATCTAACTGTTTCTGCTTGTTCTTCATTTATTATTAGATGATTTTTATTTTTTGGATCTTTCATATAACCAAAAGGACATCTTCCAGATACATATAGACCATCCTTCATTCTTGAATGCAAACTAGTTTTAACTTTTTTAGAAATATCTTTGGCATACATATCATTCATAATAGCTTTAAAAGGCGCTATGTCATTATTAGTATTGTCTATAAAAGTATCTATGCCATCATTAATAGCAATATATCTTATATTATTGTTTGGGAAATATTTTTCTATTAATTCTCCTGTACCTATATAATCTCTACCTAATCTCGACATATCTTTGGTAATAATCATATTTATTTTACCCACTTCAATATCTTTAATCATCCTTTTAAAAGCCGGTCTTTCAAAATTAGTCCCTGTAAAACCATCATCAATATATTCATCTATAACCTTATAGTTATTTTTTTTTACATACTGATTAAGTAAACTTCTTTGACTTACAATACTATCAGATTCAATATTACCATCATCTCTTGATAATCTTATATATAGACCAACATTAAAACTACTATTTCCTACCATTAATCCATACTTCCTTCACCTTGAGAATAATAATTAACTTCTAATGGTACCTTCTTATTTAAAATATTGCAAGTCATATATTGCTTTTCTAATTCTATTTTTAATGCATTAGTTATTATTTCATTTAAAGATTTACCATTTTCTTTAAATTTTAAATTAACTTCGTATTTAACCATAGAGTTTTATACCTCCCATAAATTCTATGGTTCTAAATTTTAAATTAGTAATATTATTTGATGTAATAGCACACTTAAACAATATTAATTATTATTATGAACTTTTTGATTGCTTATTTTTCGGTTAAATAATTTTTCATTTAAATTAAATTTTTTCATCTACACTATGTCCTTTTACATAATGTATGATACAAGACAAGAGTCAAGTCATAAAGTATAGAATATCATCCCATAAAAAGTACAAATATATTAATTTCTAAAAGAACAGGATAAGATACACATCAACACTAAAATTTCATAATAGTTTAATATTATGTAAAATTTATTTCGTCCTTACGAAATTAATCCTACTTTGAAGATTGATACAAAGATGACATTAATAATTTTGATATATTAGAGATAAAAAAAGAACCAGCCATCTAAAAGGACGAACTAGTTCGTGGTATCACCTTTATTTGTAATAATAGTTTATTACCTCTTATTGATAACGGATATTATCCGACTAAAATCATCATTTGTAATTCATTATTTTAATTTTACTTGTCTTCACCAATCACAAGTTCTCTACAAAATATTTTAAAACAATTACTTCAAATGAATCGTTTTTTAATTAACTGACTAGATTATACAAAATTACAATTTTTTACAGCAACATCAATTAATTATCAATCTTTTCAATTTCTCTGTTTAGCATTTCTAAATAATCCTTTTCAGCTGTTGTTAAATGCTTTTGCATATATTTATCATACTCTTTGTGTGCCTTTGCTAAAGCTTCTTTATGAGATATAACGCCTGATCCTTCTAATATATCTTTCCTAGTCATTTTTAAAAACGAGTCTAATTCATTTACCCAATCTTGCATAGTCATCGGATGTCTATCTAATGCATTAATTTCTGCTACATCTAAATAAGCTGATACCATTCTATTTAAAGTATTGAGCTCTTCATCAGTTAAATAGTTCTTAGCAATCTCAGTTTCACTTTTAGTTGGATAATTACCTTTAAAATTAGTAAGACCAAGATTGTCTTTCTCAGAATCAACTCTAGTAAATATAATTTCAGCAGCAGTATGTCCATGCGTAGCATAATGCATTTTATTCTGTACTGTTTTAAAGAAATCTATTGATAAAGTATTTTTAGGATCATAATCAATAGAAGTTGCATAAATATCTAATACTTTTCTCCAAAATATTTTCTCTGATGATCTAATATCACGAATTCTGGCAAGTAATTCTTCAAAATAGGGACTTTCTCCATTATTTTTTAATTTTTCATCATTTAAAGCAAAACCTTTAATCATATATTCCCTTAAAACTTTGGTCGCCCATATTCTAAATTCAGTTGCTTTCTTAGAATTAATTCTATATCCAACAGCAATAATTGCATCTAAATTATAGTGTAAAACGTTATATTTTTTATTGTCACCAGCAGTTGTTAAGAATTTCTTAACAACTAAATCTTTCTCTAATTCACCATCGTCAAAAATATTTTTTAAATGCATTGAAACATTATTTTTAGTAGTTCCATAAAGATTAGCTATTACGTCCTGGCTCATCCATATATCTTCATTTTGAATATTAACATCAACTTTTATATTACCGTCTTTTGATACATATATAATCATGTTGTTCTTCATCATATCACCAACTTTCCTAACTATTTATTAATTCATAAAATCTTTGTTTATTTTTAACACTTAAAACTTTCATTATTTCTTCTTTAAATGCTCTTTTATTTCTATAGTTAGGATACATCTCTTTTAACATATCAAAAATAAAATCATCAGAGTCATTAAGTTCTTCCATTCTTTTAATATAATAGCATAATTCTTGATACCATTTTCTATCTCTTACTCTTTTTGATTCTTCAAGTATTTGTGGTTTATAAAAATTTAATAATTCTTTACTATATTTATCATTTAATGCATCTTGATATTTTTCTAATTTATACAAATTTGGATTTTTCTTTATTAATTCAAATAATTTATCATTTTCGTTTTCTTCCATATAAATATCTTCTAAAATATTTCTATTATTAGATTTTATTTTAGATATTATACTTTCTTTTATAGACCCCCATTCAGAATCACTATACATATCTTTTAGTTCTCTATATTTTGCAAAATCATTTGTTTCTATAATAACTTCAGGTAATATTTTTTTCTTTTCTTCTAATTTACCATATTCATCATAAACATCTAGTAATTTATCATAAGCTATATCTTTTCTTACATTATTTTTAATATCATTTTTTAATATCTGTATTACTTCGTCTATTTTATCAGCATTTTTTAAATATTTAATAAGTAATTCTTTTACACCATAATGTTCAATATTCTCATAGCACATTTTTATAGCATCATTTTTATTTATATAATCATAAGTTAATGATATTTTATCTAAAGTTTGATCGACAAATATTCCGTAAGTGCTTAACTCAATTTCATTTAATATTTTAACTACTTTTATAGCTGAATCCTTATCATGAACGTAAAGAATAAAAGCATGCAGTGGTGAATCAGAAAAGTCATCTAAAGTGTTATTTGATGCTATATCTTTAGTATAATTTAAAAAGCTATCAAAATATTCATCATTATACAAAAGTTTACTTGCACTTTCATTAATTAAATATAATGAATCTTGAAATTCACCATTAGATCCATCCATAAAAGTATTCCTTATAAATTTATACGTATATTTTATTAATTCAAAAGCATTATTATATTCTTCATTATCTATAAAATCATCTATATAATCAGATACATTAGAAATTAAATCTACATAGTATCTTCCATTATAGTAATTAACAAATCCATTTCTATCACTTATTTTTCTAAGTTCATAATTCATTTCATCATATATTTTAGAAAGTTCAGACTCGTATTTTTCCTGTTTTACTTCTTTTTTATTTACAATTTCTAACTCGGGAATTTCATTTTCTTCTAAATAATAAAGAACGGCAGCAATATGTTTACACATGTATTCACCATCTTCTGAATATGGACATGAACAATAAAAACTATTCAATTTTTTATCATCTATTCTTAATTCTATTCTATATATTTCAGAGCCGTCAATATAAGCAGTTACTAAATCATCTTGACACCAAATATCTAATATTCTATTTTCTTTATAATATTTTTTCCCACGAGATAATATAAGTGAATCAAAATAATCTTCGAAATCATAATTTTTTAAAATTTTTTTCATAATTCATCTCCTATTAAAATTCAATATTATTGGCTTTGAACCAAATATCTTCAATAGTTTTTGCAAAATCTTGCATTATTTTATATTCATTAATATCATATCTAGTAGGTAACATAATAAATTTTTCAAATAACTTATCTAATTCATCTTCACTTAAGTTTTCATAGTCTCCTATGTTTAGCATAAATATTTCTCCACCATCTTGATTATAATAATATTTAGTTACATCATTAGCATCAATTACTTCACTTAATTTTACTTTCATAAAAATCGTACTCCTTTCAAAAAGATTTCATTGATACAATTATACCAAAAAAAGTTGAATTTTTATCAACTTTTACAGTATTTTATATTAATTTATATAAAAATAGCAGAGTAATTTATTAAAAGTTAAAAACAACAATCCTATACTTTAATAACCTATACATTTATCATAAAAGCCCTACTACCCTTTAAATAATTACCTTATCATCTAAATTGCATATATAACAATTTGGTAACAATAACTTTATTTCATTTAAAATTTTCTTATCTTTTTCATATTCCCTACCAACCAATATTCCTTCTATAAAGTTAGATAATATACCAAACAAAATAGCACTTTCTTTATATATAAAAAATCATTCTTATATTTTCTCTAACCATATCAATATATTTTTCCATTTCCATAATTGTCACAACTCCTTGCTAAATAAAATATTTTACTTCGATAATTCACTAATAGCACAATTTATAACCGAATCATTTTGATTTAAATAATCATCTAAAGTTAATTCTACTTTCTTATCAACTTGAAAAAAAATAGGTTTAAGAAGATTAGGATATTTCTTTAAGGCATTCTTAAAATCTTCTTTATATATACCATAGCATTTTAAATTTTCATCATAATACCAATACGTTGCGCTACCAAATATCTTCAAATTCATATCATTCATTTCTTTTTGCATTACACAATTTCCAAAACAATTAATAGAAGTACCCGGAGATGTTCCAATTACTTTAGAACCAATATTTTTTAAATCAATCAAACGCATACGTGCACTTGAAAAAACTCTTTCATCACAAAGTGTAATAACTTTTTCCCTTTTTAAAAATTTAACTAATTTTTTATTAATTGAAGAGTCACCTCCACTATTTCCACGAAGATCGACAATATATTTATTTATACCATTCATAATTTTTAATTTATTTATAAGATTCTTCATTTGGTTTTTATCTTTACATGAATTATAAGTAATAATTCCTATATCTCCAATTACCTCTAAATTATAGTTTCCTTTTCTTGACGTATCTTTATATTCATCTAAATTATTTAAATCTAATTTTATTTCATCCCTATCAGTATTAATGACAATCGAGTCAGTTACTGTTAAAGAAGGTAACGATTTGATTATATTAATATTAGTCAAGTAATCTTCTAATATAATTTTTAGGTGTGCTTTTGAAGAATAACATATAATTTTTTCTAAATCTGAAATAATTATATTTATATTAACACCATTTATTTCTTCTATTTTGCTTCCTTTAAATTCATTTAATTCTTGGTTACAATCTACAATATAAGGTATATCATTTATAAACCTAATTTTTAATGGCAAAAATTTTTGATCGATAAACAATACTTTGGTATGACTATCATAAGGATGTAGCATATATTTAAGCATATAGCTCAAATAGTAATATAAATCAAATTTATTATATTTTTCTTTATCAATAACAATCTCATTTAGCTCACTATCAAACTCTTGTTTAGAATGAAGCAAATAAAAACATGGATGTCCATTAAATACATAATTATTTCTTTTTACTACACCATTTGTTAAAAATGCAATAGTTTCATTAATTCTATTAATTAGTTCTCCTTTATTCATTTAATTCGCCTCGATTCATAATATATAAAAAATTTTTCTATCTTTACTAAATTTTATCGCTAAGTACCCTCTTTACGTAGTACTTTAATTATCATTTATTCTTTTAAATACAATCATCATTCTAGTATGATATTCATTTTTAAAATACTAAAATAAACAAATCAATTAATGTTACATGTTTTTAAAATATATTTCTAATTTTTAGGAAATAATTTAATTAATTCATTTATATTATATAATATATCTTCTTTTACATTATCATAATAAACAACATGTTCTATAGTTTCTTTTACTTCATTTATACCTATCTCTTGTTCTTCCTTCGAATCACAATCTATCATTAATGATCTTTTAATATTAAACTCTAACCATTCTAATCTACCATTGTTAGCATAATAAATACTTTCCCAGTCAATATTAGTATCTAAATGAGTATTATTAAAATACGCCTTAAAAAAAGTTTTAAATAAATCAAAATTAACATTACATTTCTCATAACCAGACCAACATAATGCAAGTTCATATAACTCTAAATAAGGATTAGCATATCCTAGACATTCTAAATCAATAATTTTATACTCATCATTTAACCACATTACATTTTTACTATCTAAATCATTGTGACAAATTGTCGATACATTAGGCAATTTATGAATTGCCATATTACCTTTATTCATGCTTTCATTTAATATATCTAATTTATCATATATCATTTCATAAATTGGAGAATGTTTTTCTTCAGCAAGATTAATATAATACTCAAAATTTATATTTTTTTCTTTTGCTTCAACACTTCCATACTTTAAATCTATATTGTGAATCTTTGCTAATACCCTTCCAATCTCTTCACAATGATAATTAGTTATTTCACTATTATTTAAAGTTTTACCATCAAACCATTCATAAACATAAAAATATTGATTATCAATTTTTTGCATTTTTTTATTATTAAATCTTAATGAATATACAGCACTAATATTATTTTGTTTTAATATTTCTTCGATATTATCTGCTCTATTAAAATTTTCTATAGCGGTATTTCTTTTCATAATATTTGGATTCAATAACTTAACAATATATTTTCCTTTATCAGTACAAACTTTAAACATACGATGAGTTAAACCCCCAGTTACTTTTGAAGGCTCTTCAATCATATTTCCTAAATTTAAAATTTTAACCATTTTTTCGAAAAACAAAGTTTCATTCATACATTTCCTCACTTCTAATTTTCATATATTTTATCTTCAAATTTATTGTTTTTAACTTTATCTAAATATGTTTTCATAGAACTTACAATAAGTATATCATATAATAGAATATTTTTTATTGATATTATTTAATTTCAAAATAAAATTTTATATTATTGCTTACTGTTTTTCATAAAAGTTCTATAACTAATCCTTTTTATCATTTCAATATAGTACCATTTGTAACAACTATACCATCACTAATATTCATAAATCCATATATTCTTTCAAATCAAATACTATTTTAAACAAATTATTAAAAAACATCCTATCATCTATTCAGATTTATAGGATGACACCATTTAATCACAATTTTCATCTAAATATTTATAAATGCTTACGATGTTCTTCACCTAGTGAATTTACTACTGTATGTTTTTTTCTACCGCTGTCATATGTAATTTCTACATCATTATCCCAATATGGATTATAATGTTTTACTGTAGTTGATATTCCTATATCAGATATAGGTGCACTTAATAAAGTAAAGGTTTCTCTATCTATTTCAGCTATTAAAGGATTAATTTGATTATTTATTAAATTAGGCATTGATGAATCAAATATATAATATTTACCATTAAATTCTATCAAATTATAACTATGTACTTCTTTATTGTTATTTTTTATAATACCTGATGTTTTAAAAAAACTATTTATACCTAAAGATTTTAATAAGTTCTGAGCAAGCGCAGCCCTTTCTACACACATTGCTGCTCCCGTACCTTTTAAATTAGAAATTTTATTATTTTTGCTTTCGTCATAATCTAAAGAGTAATAATAATTCATTCTCTCACTTATATTATCATGACCTCCAAAAAATTCATCTATAGTTTCTAATACAGCATGTGATAACTCAAATATATCATCACTTTTCATATTACTTATTTTTAATTTCAATAATTCATAGGCATCTTTAACATCTCCTATTTTAGTATTAACAATATCGCCAAGTCCTGTTTCCAAACCTATTAATTCATCATCAAACGAACCACCAAATGAAGAAAGATAGCCACCATGAATAACACCATTTGTAAAATTTGCTCCTATTACTTGTTTTCTTATTGCTCCATTTCCATATTGGACTTTATTACCATCAACTATTGCTTTAGTTCCATCATTTCTTATATATTCCATCAAAGCACTCTCCTCATTAAATAGTATATCATACTTTTATATGTTTTGGTTTATAATTCCCCATAAAAATTATATCCCCCTTCACCACCGTATAAGTATCAGCTTCACTACTATCATCTTCTAAAACACAACTATTCAAATTTCCATATAATAAGTTAATTAACGACCAAGTCTGATTACCAACTTTTCCATCAGCAGTAAGTTCATTATTAAGTTGAAACCTCTTAACAGCCGTTTCAGTTTCCAAGTCAAATTCTCCGCTTACTTCACCAGTATAATATAAAAGAGCCTTAAGTTTAGTTTGTAAATCCCTAACATAACTACCACTCGATCCAATACCTATAGTTGGATAAGTACTAATAGGCACTGCTGCCGGTTCAGTATACATACGAAGTATTTCCCACGTTTCATTATTTACAATACCCGTATCATCTATTCCAACTTTCCTTTGAAAAGCTTTTACCCCCTCTTCCGTTGCAAGTCCAAAACTACCAGTAACAACAGCATTATAAAGACCAATCATTTTAAGTTTTTGCTGAAGAATTACAACATTATCTCCAGTATCACCAATTTCCAAGTTTTCATTCATTTATCAAATCACCTCGCTTAATTATATTCATTTATTTTCAAGATATCAATATAATAAACTGAGGTGAAATATGGCTAAAGGATATTTAAAAGTAAATGTTTATAGCGGCACTATCGCTAATCCAATTAAAAATGCTACCGTCAAAATACTAAAAGACGGCAATAAAATTTTTGAAACAACTACTAATGAAAATGGTGAAACAGAATTAATTACTTTAGATACTGTCGATAAAAACTACTCCGAAGAAGAACAATATAAAGTAAGACCATACGAAACATATGATATTGAAGTAAGTGCTTTCGGATTAAATGAAACTCAAATAAATAACGTCCAGATTTTTGAGGACATAACTAGTATGCAATCAGTCTATCTTTCTTCTATCGATAATACTTCATCAAAAAGTACAGAAAGTCTTCCCCCAAATACATTATGGAAAGACTATTCCCCATACATAAATGATGATTTACAAAAGTCCGAAAGTAGCATATCTCCAGTAGTCCTAAAAGAAGTAATAATTCCAAATACAATTATCGTCCATGATGGAATTCCCAGTAATACAAATGCTCCAAATTATACCGTTCCTTTCACTGATTATATAAAAAATGTTGCCAGTAGTGAAATATATAGTACTTGGCCTAAAGAAACCATTAAAGCTAATGTCATAGCAATTATTTCCTTTACACTAAATAGAATTTATACCGAATGGTACAAAAGCCGAGGATTTGACTTCACAATTACATCCACTACCAGTTACGACCAAAAATATACCAGAAACGGTACCATCTTCGAGCCAATATCAAACATTGTCGACGAAATATTTAGAGACTACATTCGTAAAGGTGTCCGCATTGAACCACTACTTGCCCACTACAAAAACAATACTACTGAAGCAGAGTATTTAAGTCAATGGGGATCTAAAGAACTAGGCGATAAAGGATATACTGCCCTTCAAATACTACAATACTACTACGGAAACGATATAAACATTTTTGATGCCAAAGTCTCGGCAAATTACCCATACTCATTTACTAAAACTTTAAAAGAGGGAGATTGCAACATCGACGTTTACTTTCTTCAAAATGCTTTAAATTACATTCATGGAAGTTATCCCGGCATTCCTATTATTCAAAATCCAACCGGTTATTTTGGAGAAAGCACCAAAAATTCCATCAAAACATTTCAAAAAGTATTTTCACTACCACAGACAGGTGAAGCAGACTACCAGACATGGTATAAAATATCATATATTTTAACCGCAGTAAAAGACTTAACTAATAGCATTTTAACTTAATATTGGGAAAACATCCCAATATTTTTCATTTACAATTAAATTTATTTTTTATAATAACTAATTTATAGTCACCAAGTACTATTATTCAATATAAACTCTCGGAACCCTTCTTCCTATCGAGCAAATAACTTCATAAGTAATCGTATCTAGATAATCGGCAATATATCTAATATGTTCTATATCTTTAATCACGACAACCTTATCGCCAACTTTTACCTTTTCGTCGATTAAAACAAATAACATATCCATACAAATATTACCGACAATCTTATATTGCCTATCGTTTATATATACATATCTACCCGTATTTTTTTTAGAAATACCATCAGCATATCCAATAGAAACCACCGCAATCAATTTTTTACCATTCACTCTATATGCTCCATTATACCCAACTATATCATCTTCTACCTCATTAATTTGAATAACTTCACTATATAAACTAAATGTTGGTAAAAAATCAGAAGATTTTTCACTCATAAGCCCATACATACATATTCCTAGTCTACATCCATTACAATAAGATAGTTTAGGATATCTCATAGTAACATCACTAGCACCAATATGCACTATTGGAATATTTGTCAAATCAATATCAGCAATAAGCTCTTCAAATTTTTTATATTGCTGATTAGTAGTCAGTTCATCTAAAGCATCATATATGTGTGTATATATTCCTTCCAATACCAAATTACTATCTTTAATCATTTGATAAATTAAATTAAATTCATCTCTACTGTTAATACCCAATCTATTCATACCAGTATTTAACTTTATATGAACTTTCAAACCACATTCCATTAAAAGCACCTTTTTTAAATAATCCACATCACTTATTGTTATCGTTATTTTATTATCAGCACATATCTTAATATAATCTAAAGGAACAATTTCCAAACACAATATAGGAATATCTTCTATTTCTCCCCTTATTTCCAGAGCCTCATCCAAAGTAGCAACCGCTAAATAATTACAACCAGCCTTTATTACAGCCTTTACTACATTTATATCTCCATGTCCGTAACACCATGCTTTTACAACACCAAAATAATAATCATAATCACTATACGTATTAATTATTTTTTTAATATTATGTTTTATATTAGTTAAATTAACCTCTGCATACGTATTTCGATACATAATTATCTCCTCTTTTCTCTAAAATTATATCATTATATAACAATCTTACAAAATAACATTTCATAATCTGTAAAGCAATTGACAACAAATTATAAAAATATTATACTATAAATCTATGTAAAGAAAGATTTTAAAATGAAAATTAATTAACCTTATAAAAAGTTTAAAACTACCATTTATCACAATTTTTTAAAATCCACACTACAAATATTTGTCAAAAATTTAATCAAAGACAATAGTTAGTGTAGAATAAGTGTGGAGATTTAACTCCTAAAAAATAAGATTTATAATATAATTAAATTTTATAATGTAAAG
>CANQOV010000020.1 GCA_947625575.1 uncultured Bacilli bacterium
GATTATGAGGTTGATCAAGAAAAGTTAAGACTAGCAATGATAGATGAAATAGAAAAAAGAAGTTATAATGAGGGCATAGAAAAAGGTATAGAAAAGGGCAAAAAAGAAGGAAGAGAGCAAGAAAAACTAGAAATAGCTAAAAATCTTTTAAAAACAGGCATGGATATAGAAAAGATAAGTGAAATAACTTCTTTAAGTATTGAAGAAATAAAATCCATAAAATAATATTTTAAAACAAGTAAAAATATACATAATAAGTATTCCCTTAATAAAAGAAAAATTGTATAATAAAACTGAATTAAAAAGTTATGAGAAGCTTTTGTTGGTGGGTATCTTAAAAGAAGATGAAATAAAAGAGCTCACAAGTAAAGAAGCTATATTAAGGAGATTCAGGAACGATATGGAAAAAGCAAGTACAGATGATGAAGTACTAGGGTTATATGATTATGAGGTTGACCAAGAAAAGTTAAGACTAGCTATGATAGATGAAATAGAGAAAAGAAGTTATAATGAGGGACATGATAATGGCTATAAATCTGGTCATGATAGTGGTTATAGTCAAGGTCTTGAAAAAGGAAGGCTTGAAATAGCTAAAAACCTTTTAAAAACAGGTATGGATATAGAAAAGATAAGTGAAGTAACTTCTTTAAGTATTGAAGAAATAAAATCTATAAAATAATGTTTTAAAATAAAATGTGTTATTACATAAAAAGTAAATAACACATTTTTTGTATGTCTAGAAAACAAAATGACTATAAAAAATTAACAGTTATTAACAAAAATTGTAGATTAAATGCAGGTTTATAAAAATCTGTTTAATATATAAGACTTATTTCTGTTTTTCTAATTAAACTCAAATTCCAAATGAAAATTAACTGTTTTATGTGTTTTTATTTTGAAAATATTGCACTTATAAGTAAAAATATGTTACTATAATAATAGTAGGTGAAGTAAATGAATAAGACATATTATATTATTAGTATTTTAGTTTTTTTACTTATTGTACTACTTGTATTTTATATCTTTCATAAGAAAAAAGTTAAAGATTTAAAATTGCAAGTAACCAAATTAGAACGTGAACGCAATCTAATTGTCAGTACTCCTATTATGTCAGAATTATCTAAGATAGACGTTATTATTAAAAATGAAAAATTAGAAAATAAATATGAAGATTGGAAACAAAGATATGATGTCATAAAAAATGAACGTTTTGCCCATATCACAGATTTATTATTAAATGTTGATGCTTTAATAGATGAAAAAAAGTATAAAGAAGCCAAAAATGAATTACTAAATCTTGACATGGAAATATATAAAGTACGTGTTAGTACGGATAACTTATTAGATGAAATAAGAGAAATAACTATGAGTGAGGAACGCAATAGAACAATCGTTACAAAATTAAAAACTCGCTTTAGACAATTAGAAAAAACATTAAATGATAATAAAAGAATTTATGGAGAAGTATATAAATATATCGAATTACAAATTGAAAATATAGAAAAGAAATTTCAAGACTTTGAAGTTAGCATGGAAAACAATCTCTATGATGAAGTTGTAAGTATTGTAAAAGTTCTAGATGAAATGATTGCCCACATAGGTGTGGTAGTAGAAGAAGTCCCAGATATCATTTTGTTAACAGATAAAATTTTACCAGCAAGAATAGATGAAGTTTATAAAGTATATGAAAAATTAACTTCTAAAAATTATCCTCTAGATTATCTACAAGTACCTCATAATATAGAACAGATAGAACAAAAAATAAAAGAATTAAAAGATCGTGTTAAAATACTTAATCTTGAAGACGTCTTATTTGATTTAAAAACTTTTCTTGATTATTTAGACCACATGCTAAATGATTTTGATATTGAAAAAAGAAGTAAGAAAGTCTTTGATGAAATAGCTAGCCTATTTAAACAAAAAATAACTAAGACAAACAAAATAGTTGAAGACATATATTCACAAATTGATGATATTAAAAGTATGTATAATTTATCTACTGATGATTTAAATGGACTTTTAGAAGTAAACAACAATCTTTTTAATGCCAATAACGAATATAATAAAATCATCAATGAACTAAAAAATAAAGAACAACCATATTCTGTCTTAAAAGAAAAAATGGAAAACTTATCTACTAATTTTGAACAGATTGAACTAGATTTAAACAGTTGCCTAGAATCCCTTGGAAGTATGCATGATGATGAAGTAAGGGCAAGAGAACAATTGAATGAAATTACTGATTTATTAAAAAAATGTCGTTTAAAAATTCATGCATATTCTCTTCCTATAATTTCTAATAATTATTTTGTTTATTTATCTGAAGCCAATGAAGCTATATATGAAATAATCAAAGAGCTAGATAAAGTACCAATAACAATCAAAACCTTAAATATAAGAGTAGATACAGCAAGAGATTTATCATTAAAACTATATGATACCACCAATGAAATGATCAAAACAGCTAAACTATCAGAAATGACTATCTTATATGGTAACAGATATAAAGCCATAGATAACGATATTGAACGTGGTCTTGATGTTGCTACAGAACAATTTTTCAAAGGAGATTATAAAAAATCTCTTGAAATAGCTATAAGTGCGATAAGAATTGTCGAGCCTGATATCTATGAGAAAATGTTAAAACTATACAAAACTGATAATTAAAAAAACAAAATATATAACACAATAAAGACAAACCCAACTAAAAATGAAATAATTGTCTGTCTTGGATTTTTATAATCCAAGGCATTTTTTAATAATTCAAAAATTGAAATATAAAACATAATTCCTGCAATTAAACTAAATAATATCCCCAAAGTTATATTATTAACCAAAGGTAGTAAAAACAAATAAGTTAAAAAAGCCCCCAATAACTCTGAAAGTCCTGATATCAAAGTATAAAATATAGCTCTAGATTTTTTATTAGTAGAATAATATATAGGAAGAGCAATACTAATTCCCTCCGGAATATTATGCATTGCAATAGCTAAAGATAAACTAAGTCCAAAAGAAAAACTTTCTCTAGTGCTAACAAACGTAGCTATTCCCTCTGGAATATTATGAATAATAATAGTAATCATTGATAATAGTCCTAATCTATATAACTTACTATCATTTAACTTAGGCTCTTTTAAATTTTTATCTATAAGTTTAGCAATTTTTAAACCAATTACCACAAAAATAAAACAAATTAAAATACTTGGTACACTAAAAAGTTCTTTTCTAAAAAAAGAAATACTTTCTGGTATTAAATCAAAAATAGATAAAAAAAACATAACTGCTGAAGAAAAAGATAAAGCAATATTTATAATTTTAGTAGTCTTATTCTTAATAAAAAGAATAATAAAAGCCCCAATTAAAGTAGAACTGCCTGCTAAAAAAGATAACAAAAAAGCAGTTAAGTTATTATTCATATATCATCACTAATAAAATAGATGAAAAATATTTAAAAAATAGAATAATTAATCAACTTTAACTAAAAAATATCTCGCTAAAATAAAACTACCAACACATACCGGTACTACCCAAACAAGACTTTGCCAACTTAAAGAAACATTAAATAACAAAATAGGTAAAGTTGATATAGTAAACCCTAATATAGCAAAATAAGTATAGCCATAATATTTCTTTAATAATAAAGTAAGTATTTTAGATAAAATAAATCCTCCAATTAAAAGTCCTAGTCCCATAGGTATTAAAAACTTAAAATTTAAAGACTTAATTGCTTGTAAATACATCTCATAAACTCCTAATATATTAAAAATAACTGTTCCTGATATCCCGGGTATAATTGTGGAAAAAGCAAGTATTAAACCTATAATAAAAAACTGTAAAAATAAGTCCTCTTGCATACTTATAACGTTTTGTACTTTCCAAAACATCAAAAATAACCCAATTGTAAAAGTAGTTAAAAAAGGAATAATATAAGTAATCTTAAACCCCTCTTTAGTAGCAGTCTTAAACAAAGACGGTAAAGTAGCAAAAATAAACGAAGCAAACACTAAATAAGTAATAGTTTTATAATTAGTAACTAAATAAAAGATAACATTAGAAAATAAAACAGTACCAATTAAAATACCTAAACCAATAGGAAATAGATAAGTAAAACTTTTCTTAAAATCTTTAAAAATATTAGAAATAGCTTCCAAACATTTAGAATACAAATTAAAAATTATCAAAAGACAAGACCCACTAAGACCGGGCGTAATATTAAAAATACCAACTAATATACTTAATAAAAATCTTTTTATAACAATCACCTTACTAATTATATGTAATCTTCACCAATATTAAATAATAATTTGTAATACTTTGTCAAATACTAATAATTATTTTTATTATCCATACACATATATTTTAATGGGTGATAAAAGTGCCAATTAATGATTACAAGGGATTAAGCAAAAAAGAAGTATTAAACAACAGAAAAAAATATGGTAGTAACAAAATTACAATAGATAAAAAAGATAGCTTTCTCAAAATGTTTATTTTAGCTTTAGGAGATCCTATAATTAAAATATTATTAATAGCTTTATTAGTAAAAACTATTTTTTTATTTAAAGATTTTGATTGGTTTGAAACAATAGGTATTTTAGTTGCTATCTTTCTAGCAAGTTTTATTTCTACAATATCTGAATATGGAAGTGAAAAAGCTTTTTTAAAGCTACAAGAAGATAGTTCTAAAATAAAATGTAAAGTAATAAGAGAAGGTATTATTAGTGAAATATTAATAGATGATGTTGTAACTGGAGATTTAATAGTCTTAGAACAAGGAGATAAAATACCAAGTGATGGTACGATTATCTTAGGTGAGATAGCAGTAGATGAATCAAGCCTAACTGGAGAATCTAAAGAAGTTTACAAAGATAAAATAAATAATAAAGTCTATCGTGGTTGTGTAGTCTATCAAAATCATGCCATAATGCGTACTGATAGTGTTGGTATAAATACAACTTATGGTAAAATATTTTCTAAAATGCAACAGAAAAAACCAGATAGTCCTTTAAAAATAAGACTTCGCTCACTAGCCAAACTAATAAGTAGAATTGGTTATTTTGGTGCTATCTTAGGAAGTTTATCTTATTTATTTTCCGTTATATTTATCGAAAATAATTTTAATATGGCCTTAATAGGAGAAAATCTTACTAACATAAGTTATATATCACATCACTTAATGCACGCTTTAACATTAAGTATCACAATCATAATAGTGGCAGTACCAGAAGGACTTCCTATGATGATTACTTTAGTATTATCCTCAAATATGAAAAGGATGATTAAAAACAATGTTTTAGTAAGAAAAATGACAGGAATAGAAACTGCTGGCTCACTAAATATGCTTTTCTTTGACAAAACAGGCACAATCACAAAAGGTAAACCAACAGTAAAAAAATTAATATTAAGTAGTAAAGAAACAATTACTGATATTGAACAACTAACTAATAGCAAACTATTTTCCCTTGTACAAACATCTTTAATATCTAACTGTGAAAGTTATTTAGATAAAGATAACAATGTAATTGGAGGAAACATCACAGATCAATCTATCTTAAACTTTAGTAAAAAAATCTACAAAGAATACCATATAATTAAAACAACACCCTTTAATAGTAAAAATAAATATTCTAAAGTATTAATAAACTATCAAAATAAGAACTTAACTTTAATCAAAGGAGCTCATGAAAATCTTTTAAAAAAGTGTAATTATTACTATGATAAAAATCAAGAAAAAAGAGTATTTATTGATAAAGATAAAGTAAATAAAGAAATAACTTCCTATGTTAAAGCTGGCTCTAGAGTAATTTTTTATGCTACTAGCAATGACTATGATGATTTAAATAATTTAACTTATTTAGGTTATTTAATTATTGAAGATGAAATAAGATCTGACGCTAAAGATGTTATAAAAAATATAAAAGAAGCTGGTGTAAAAGTAACAATGATTACTGGTGATAATAAAGATGCTGCCATATCTATTGCCAAAGAAGTAAATTTAATAGATAAAGAGTCCGATATAGCTTTAGATAGCGAAGAGCTAAATAACTTAAGTGATGATGAAATAAGAAAAATATTACCCAATTTAAAAGTAGTAGCAAGAGCCTTACCAATGGATAAAAGTAGGTTAGTAGATATAGCCAAAAGTCTAAATTTTGTAGTAGGTATGACTGGAGATGGCGTAAATGACGCTCTAGCTCTAAAAAGAAGTGATGTTGCTTTTGCCATGGGTAGTGGGACAGAAGTATGCAAAGAAGCTAGTGATATTGTTATCTTAGATGATAATATGAAATCAATAGTTCAAGCAATTCTTTATGGTAGAACTATTTTTAAAAGTATTAGAAAATTTATAATCTTTCAACTAAGTGTTAATATCTGTGCAGTCTTAATTTCCATAATCGCTCCATTACTAGGAATAAATACCCCAGTAACAGTAATTCAAATGCTTTGGATTAACATGATAATGGATACTTTAGCGGGTTTTGCTTTTTCCTACGAAGCCCCTTTAAAAGAATACTTACAAGAGCCTCCCAAATTAAAAAACGAAAAAATAATGAACTCTTATATGTTAAATGAAATAATAACATCATCAGTATACTCATCAATAATTTGCCTATTATTTTTAAAATTAGATTTTTTCAAACATTTCTTTAGATACAGTGATAACAATATTTATCTAATGACTGCTTTCTTTGGACTATTTATTTTCATTGGCATATTTAACAGTTTTAATGCTAGAACTCACAGAATAAACATCTTAGCCCACATAATAGAAAACAAAGTCTTTCTTTTAACCTTTTTGTTTATAATTATTGTCCAAATAATTCTTATCTACTTTGGAGGAGATCTCTTTAGAACTTATGGCTTAACAGTAAAAGAATTAGAAGTTATGCTCTTACTTGCTTTTTCCATAATCCCTATAGATTTTTTAAGAAAAATATATTTAAAATTAATTGGTAAAAAAATTGGCGTGTAAATTTAAGTCTTGATAGTTTTTATTTAATAAAAAATAGTATATAATTAGTTTAGGTGATTTTATGAAATACGAAATTATGGATGGTAATAAAGCTTGTGCAACTATGTCTTATCTATTTACTGAAGTTGCAGCTATCTATCCCATTACTCCAGCATCTACTATGGCCGAAAATATAGATGTTTTTTCTACCAATAATAAGAAAAACTTTTTTAATGATACAGTAAAAGTAGTGGAAATGCAAAGTGAAGCAGGTGCCATTGCAACTGTTCATGGTTTGCTACAAAATGGTATTTTAGCTACTACTTACACAGCTAGTCAAGGCTTACTTTTAATGATACCTAATATGTATAAGATTGCAGGAGAGCTTCTTCCTTGTGTTATAAATGTCGCATCAAGAACAATAGCCACTCATGCTTTATCAATCATGGGTGATCACAGTGATATCTATGCTGTAAGACAAACAGGTTTTGCAATTCTTTCATCAACCAATGTCCAGCAAGCAATGGACTTAACTGCTGTTTCTCATTTATCAACAATCAAAGGAAAAATTCCTTTTGTTCACTTTTTTGACGGTTTTAGAACTAGTCATGAATATCAAAAAATCACTTTGCCAGATTTTGATAAAATAAAAAAATTAATAGATATGAAATCTCTAAATGAATTTAGAGAAAATAGTTTAAACATCGATAATCCTACTACAAGAGGTACCAATGAGCAAGATCAAATATATTTTCAAAATGTTGAAGCAAGAAATAAATACTATGATGCCCTACCAGATATAGTTAATGATTACATGGAAAAACTAAATAAAATAAACAACACCAACTATAAACCATTTAATTACTATGGTAGTCCTAAAGCTAAAAGACTAATTGTAGCTATGGGCTCTATCTGTGATACTATAAAAGAATATTTATCTATTGCTAATGATAAAGATCTAGGTTTAATAGAAGTTCATCTATATCGTCCTTTTTCTAAAAAATATTTTTTAAATGTCTTACCCAAAACCACTAAAAAAATTGCCATACTAGATAGAACAAAAGAGCCAGGTGCCAAAGAGCCACTTTATCTAGATGTAACCGAAATAATAAAAAGTGAAAACTTAAAAATAGACACAGTATCAGGTCGATATGGCTTATCAAGTAAAGATACAAATCTAAATGATATTGAAGCAACATATAATTATTTAAAAGAAAAAAATAATCATGTTTTCACCTTGGGTATAACAGATGATGTAACTAATTTAAGTTTAAAAAGAACTAATACTAAATTTAATCTTAAACAAGACGAAATATTAATCTATGGTTATGCTTCAGACGGTATGGTAACTGCCTCAAAAGACATCTTGCGTTTAATAGGCACTCTAAAAGATAAATATATCCAAGGATACTTTGAATATGACTCTAAAAAATCTGGTGGTGTAACAAAATGTCACCTAAGATTTAGTAATAAAGAAATAAGAAGTAGATACTATGTCACTAATCCTAAATTAGTAGTATGCACCAAAGATACTTATCTAAAAAAATATAATTTGTTAGAAAATATTGATAACAATGCTACTTTTATTCTTAATACTTCTTATAACCAAAATGATTTATCCCAAATTTTACCTCAAGAATTTATCAAAACACTAAAAAGCAAAAACATAACTTTCTATATTATAGATGCTACTAAAATAGCTAAAGAAAACAATATTCCTAACAAAATAAGTATGATTATGGAAATGTGTCTATTAAAAGTAGCAAATTTAATCGACTATGACAAAGCTTTTAATTTTGTCTGTGATATGATAAGAAAAAACTTTGAAAGTAAAGGACAAGATGTTATTGATAGCAACATAAATGCCATAAAAAGTATTAAAGAAGCTCTACATCAAATAGATATCAATTCTTTATCATCAACTCTAAAACAAGACCCTATAGAAAACACAGTATTTTCTTATCTAGAACACCTAAAAGGTAATGATTTACCAGTAAGTGCTTTTACCAAATACGCATCAGGCACTTTTGAAGGGGGCTTATCTAGTTTAGAAAAAAGACAAATTGCTACAGCAATTCCTAGCTACGATGCTTCTAAATGTAGTAGTTGTTCGCTTTGTTCTTTCATCTGTCCACATGCTGTAATAAGACCATTTATCTTAACAGAAAAAGAATTAAAAAAAGCTCCTGCAAGCTTAAAAGAAAAAGTTAAAAAAATGAATATTGACGGCGAAGATTTGTATTTTACAATAGGTATTTCTTCATACGATTGTACAGGTTGTTCTTTGTGTTCAAATATTTGTCCTACTAAAGCTATAACTATGCAAAGTATACTAAAAAGTAAAACACTTCAAGAAGAATATAACTATCTAGATTCTTTAAAACCAAAACAAATATATCCTAAAAACACTATCAAAGGAAGTCAATTAATTAAACCAAAATTTATGTTTAATGGGGCTTGTGCTGGCTGTGGCGAAACCCCATATCTTAAATTATTAACTCAATTATTTACTGATTCTTTAATGATTGCTAATGCTACAGGTTGTTCTTCTATTTATTCCTCATCTTTACCAAGCACCCCATATCAAGTTCCATGGGCTAACTCTTTATTTGAAGATAATGCTGAATTTGGTTATGGTTTTAGATTAGCAGAAGACTATATGCAAAATAGAATAAGAAACATTTTAGAAGAAAATATAACCAAACAAAAAGGTAAAAACAAAAAATTAATAGAACAATATCTTCAAGATGACACAAAACAAACAAAAGAAAAATTCTATCAAGAATTTGATTTTACTAAATTAGAAGAATTAATTCCTCTAAAAAAATATCTAAAACAAAAATCTATCTGGTTAGTTGGAGGAGACGGTTGGGCTTATGATATAGGTTTTGGAGGAATAGATCACATTTTATCTACTAATGAAAATGTTAATATTTTAGTACTTGATACTGAAGTCTATTCTAATACAGGAGGTCAATCATCAAAATCTACTCGTCTTGGTGCTGTAGCAAAATTTGCTTCAAGTGGTAAAAAAACTGCTAAAAAAGATTTATCTATTATTAGCCTGACATATCCTAACATCTATGTAGCCACAATTTGCCTTGGAGCTAATTATCAACAGACTATCAATGCTTTCCTAGAAGCAGATAATCATCAAGGCCCATCAATAATTATAGCTTATGCTCCATGTATAGCACACGGTATCAAACAAGGTATGTCTTCTATGTTAAATGAATCACGTCTTGCATGTCAATCTGGTTACTTCCCATTATTTAGATATAATCCAGAAACTAAAGAATTTAAAATGGATTCCAAAGCAGATTTCACTAAATATGAAGAATTACTAAATAATGAAAATCGTTATCGTATAAATAGTGAATTATTACAAGGAAATAAACTAAATGCCATGAATAGATATGATAAATTAACATCTTTTCAAGACAAAACCAAATAAAAGATACTAAAAAAGTATCTTTTTATATGCTATAATAAATAAAAAATAAAGGAGGAAAAATGGAAAAATTAACAGCGGCAATTTTAACTGATAAAGGAATATGTCCAACCTGTTACAATAAAGAACATAATGGAATTATATTTAAAGATGATACTAATAGAATCATATATAAAAATAAAGATTTTACTTGTATGCTAGTAGATAATCCAAGAGCTTTAGGTCATGCTATCATAATTAGTAATGAACATTATAAAGATATGATGACTATTCCTGATGATTTATGCAAAAAAGTTTTTGTTTTTGCTAAAAAAGCTATGAAAGCCATAAAAGAAGTTTATAAAGCAGAAAGTGTTTACCTTTGTACAATGTGTGATGGTTCTATGAATCATTTTCATCTACAACTAATACCAAGATATGCTACCGAACAAAGAGGCTCAAAAAACTTTATCAAGCCAAGATTTGAATATGTAGAAGATAAAGAAAAATTAACAAAATTAAAACAACTTCTAAAATAACACAAAAAAAGAGACCGTCCCCCCTGAAGAACGATCTCCGTAAAAAGAATAAAAAGGGGTTGGCTAGTGTGATACTAGCGTCCAATTCGCCTAATCCGAATTGGTGATACTTATACTAATCGATTTGTCATAAAAAGTCAAGCAAAAATAGAAAAAAAATAAAAAAATAATTAATTGTAAAAAAACCAAAATAATTCGACATCTAACTATAATATACTCTTAAACATAAGGAGGATAAAATGTTAGATATTGGTATGGAATTTAAACAAGGGATACTATTTGTAAGATTAAAAGGTATAATAAAAAAAGATACAGCACAAATAATTGAAGAAAACATAACCTCAACTATTAAAAATAATGGTATAAAATATCTATTAATTAATTTTGAAAACGTTACTTATATAGATAAAAATGGTATTGATTTAATAGCTAGAAATTATCGTTTAATAAAAGCTTTAAATGGCAAATTTATTATATGTGGTATAAAACCATTTATTAACTACAACAATGAAAATCTAGATCACTTATATCAAATAGATATGGAAGATAAAGCCTATGAGGTATTAGCCATATGATAACAGATATCGATATAACTAAATATGATAAATTAATAAATTCCATTATTTTGAAATATACCAATTATTATAATAGAGAAGACCTATATCAAGTAGCAATGTTAGGTTTACTTGATGCCAAAAACAAATATAGATCTAACACCAATGCCAAATTTACAACCTATGCTTACTTTTTCATACTAGGAGAAGTAAATAAATACTTAAGAGAATCAAATTATTTTAAAGTAAGTAAAGACTTAGCAAGAGTAAACAAAAAAGTAGAACAAGCAAAACAAATATTATCTCAACACCTAGGAAAAATTCCAACAGATGAAGAAATTGCTTCGTATCTAAAAATAGATCTAAATATCTTATTAGAAGCAAGAAAAGCTAATAGTCTAGTAGATAGTCTTGACAAAGAAGAAGAACAATTAAATTTGTATAAAGTAACTGGTTATCAAGATCCAGCCATGCAAGAAGATATATTAGATTTAAAAGAAGAAATAAAAAAATTACAAGATATCGAACAACTACTTTTATCAGCAAGATATGAATATGGTTACACCCAAAAAGAAGCCTCAACAATCCTAGGTATGAGTCAAGTTCAAGTATCCCGTAAAGAAAAAGAAATATTAACAAGATTGCGTTCAAGATTAAAAACGTAATCTTTTTTGTATAATTTTAAAAAAACGTTTCAACCTATAAATGGTGATAAAATGGAACAACAAAACTATGAAACAATAGTAAACAAACATAAACCAAAAGAAAATCGTCTTTTAAATGCACTTTTAGCCTTTTTAACAGGAGGCTTAATTGGTGCTTTTGGAAACTTTTTACAAGAAGCATACTCATATTTTTTAGACATATCTAAAAATGATGCGGCAGTACTTATGTTAACAACTTTAATTTTCCTAGCTTGTCTATTTACTGCTCTTGGATTTTTTGATTCTTTCGCAAAAGTCGGTAAAATGGGGCTAATAATTCCTATAACAGGATTTGCTCACTCTATGCAAAGTGCTATTTTAGACTATAAAAAAGAAGGATTAATCTATGGCTTTGGTGCTAACATCTTTCGTCTTGCTGGAAGTGTTATTCTCTATGGCGTAGTAGCAGCGTATATCTTTGGTATCATAAGATATGCTATAATGGGAGGCTAATATGAAAATTAATAACGTTTACATAAAAGATACTGTAACAATATCAGGCCCTTTAGAATATCAAGGACCATATGGCAAGTACTTTACTGATCATATAAATGATTACTATCTAGACAAATCCTATGAATTATCAGAAGTAAAATTACAAAAAATGGCTTTAAATAAATTATTAAACAAAGTAGAAAAGACTACTTCTGACATAGACTTACTAGTATCAGGAGATTTACTAAATCAAATAACAGCCTCATCTTACGCAGCCAATAAAACATTAATTCCTTTCCTTGGAGTTTATAGTGCTTGTGCTACTAGTACAGAACAACTAATAATAGCTTCTAGTTTAATAGACTCAAACAAAATAAAAAATGCTATTTGCCTAACAAGTTCTCACAATCTTGCTGCTGAAAAACAATTTAGAAATCCAGTAGAATATGGCTCTCCTAAACCTAAAACAGCAACCTTTACAGCCACAGGATCAGCCTCTATCATGCTAACAAATGAAAAAACCAAAGTAAAAATAACAAGTTGCACTATTGGTACAGTCCAAGATTTAAATCAAAAAGATCCAAATAATATGGGAGCAGTAATGGCTCCTGCTGCAGCAGATACAATCTATCGTCATCTAAAAGAAAATAATGAAAAAGCCTCTGATTATGATTTAATATTAACTGGAGATTTAGGAATATATGGTAAAGATATTTTAAAAGAGTACCTAAAACAACGATATAGTATTGAACTAAAAGATAATTATGATGACTGTGGAGCAATGTTATATGATTTAAAAAAAACCAAAGAAGTAACTGCAGGAGGCTCAGGTCCAGTTTGCAGTGCTTTAATAAATTATAGCTATGTCTATGAAGGACTAAAAAATAAAAAATTTAAAAAAGTGCTACTTGTGCCAACTGGAGCCTTATTTTCCCCAACTTTCTCATATCAAAAACAATCAATTTTGTCTATAGCACACGCAGTATGTTTGGAGAGTGAATCATGACTTATATTTATTCATTTTTATTTACAGCCTCACTTTGTTTAATAGCCCAAATAATATTAGATAACACTAAACTAACACCCGGGCATATAACTAGTATCTTTGTTGTAATTGGAGCTTTTTTAGATATCTTTAACATCTATGATCGAATAATAACTAGAGTAGGAGCAGGAGCACTAGTTCCAATAACTTCTTTTGGTCATCTATTAGTTCATGGTGCTATGCAAACATCTATTCCCTCTGGATTAATGGGAGTATCTATGGGAATATTTAGTTTAACATCATCTGGTATCGCTTCTGCTATTTTCTTTAGTTTTATCTTTGCACTTATATTTAAACCAAAAAACTAGAATTTTTGGTTTTTTTTTGATATAATCACATATGGTGATAAAAAATGGAATACCAGTTCAAATTAAATGACTTCGAAGGACCATTAGACTTATTATTACACCTAATAAAAGAATCAAAAATGGATATCTTTGATATAGAAATAGTAAAGTTAACAGATCAATATTTATCATTTATAAATAACTTAGAAAATATAAATATTAATGAAGCTTCAGAATATCTAACTTTAGCAGTAGAACTAACTTATTTAAAAAGTAAACAACTATTACCAAACATAACTATAGATGAACAAGAAGAATTTAATGAAGCAAAACAAGATTTATTAAATCGTCTTTTAGAATATCAAAATTATCAAGAAATATCCAAAGAATTTAAACATTTAGAAGAACAAAGAAAAGATTTATTTTCTAAACTACCATCAGATTTAAAACAATTTCAAAAATCCCAACTACAAATAAATGATGATATTTCTCTAAATGATTTAGTAATGGCATTTGAAAAGTTCTTACAAAGAAAACAAGATGAGAAACCTATTAATACCAAAATAACTACCAAAGAATTATCGATTGAAGAAAGAACATACCAAATAAAAAAGATTTTAACTAAAAATAAAAAAGTAGAATTCTTTGAATTATTTGATCAAATAACAACCCCATATATTGTAGTAACTTTCTTATCATTACTAGAAATGGCTAAAAAACATGAAATAAAGTTAACTCAACAAAACAACTTTGAAAAAATATTCATTGAGGAGGATTAAATATGAAACCAGTTTTAGAAGGATTATTGTTTTTAATGGGTGATGATGGCATAACTTATGATGAAATAAAACAAATATTATCAATTAATGATGAGCAATTATCAAATTTAATAGATGAATTACAAAAAGATTATGAAAATACTTCTCGTGGAATAACTTTAAATAAATATGGTGATATTTATAAATTAACAACCAAAAAAGAATACAAAAATTATTATGAAAAATTACAAGAAATAACCATGATGAGAACTCTTTCAACTTCTGCCTTAGAAACATTAGCTATAATTGCTTATAAACAACCAATAACTAGAATAGAAATAGATGAACTTCGTGGTATTAATTCAACTCAAATGTTAAGAAACTTAATGGCTAGAGATCTAATAAAAGAAGTAGGAAGAAGTAATAATGTAGGGCATCCCATACTATACGGGGTAACATCATCTTTTCTAGACCACTTTGGACTAAAGTCTTTAGAAGAGCTTCCAACACCTCAACCAATCAAAGAAAATGAAGATAATCAAGACTTATATGAAACAAAATATAAGGAAGAAAACTATTAAAAATAGCCTAAAACTTGCAAAAAATTAAAAAATATGCTATAATGTGTGCATTAAAAGATTAGGAGTGGGTTAAATTGGGAAATTATGAAATTAAAGGTATTTTAAAAGAAATATCTAACATTAAAATAGAAAAACGTATGCAAGAAATAGATAAATTAAATAGAAAAAAATTAAAAAAACTACTTTTAAATTTATCTTTAGCAACTTTAACTGCAATTGGTATCATGACTAGACAAAATATGTATACTGTATTAGGCTGTGGGTTTGCTTTAACAGTAAGTGCAATAAATAATTCGGTACAAAATAAAAGGATAAAATCTCAATCAATAAACATTGATATTCCTGATGAACAATTATATACCGAAAATTATCAACAATACTTGGAAGAAAAACGTTCTATGTCGGATTCTCAAAAAAAATATGAACAAGCAGCAAGACAACAACAAAAAATGTTATATCAAAATGTTAAACAGCAACCACTAGATAAACAACAGAGTCTATCCTTAATTGCCTATGAAGTAGATGCTATATTGCGTACCTATAACTTACCACCATTAACTATTACTAATGATGAGTGGGATATATATTTTGATACTATATATGATAAAATAAAATCACTAGGTATGGAAGAAAATTATTATAAATTAGCAGCAGAACTAGTAAGATATATCTTTGCTAAAGCATATGTAGAAAAAGTACCTAAAATGGATGCAAATCATTTTATTAATAATTTATGTTACTTACAAGTGCCGGAATTAGATAAAAAGGACATTGAACAATTACAAAAACAAATAAGAATAAAAATGTTAAATAAAAACACCATAGATATCCGTTCACTTGTTAAACAAAGAAAAAGAAAATAAGCGACTTTTTAAGTCGCTTTTAATTAAACAATGTTATAATAAATTAAAAGTGATTAAAAGGAGAGATATAAATGCTAAGTTATGAAGGATTATTTTTTGATCAAGAAACTGTCGATCTAATACACTCTTTAGAAGAAAAACAACTTCCTAATATCAATGATGAGATTCACTGTACATTTAAATATCACCCAAGTAAAGAAGAAATTTTTAATGATATCGTTGGACAAAGTTTTGAAGTATATCTTATAGGTTATGGCAATGACGGATTCAATAGTGGTTTCCAAATAGCTTTACCTAATGAGTTAGTACCATATTATTTAAATTGTGATGATGAAAGAAAATTACCTCATATTACAGCTTCCTTACAAGATAATTCTAAAGCAAAAGATACAAAAAATTTAAACTTTAAACCATTAAAAAAACCCATTAAAATAATAGGTAGATTTGGTTATTGGATAAAAGAAGAAAATAAAGAATACTTATCTTATGCACCATTTAATGAAAAAGAATTGTCAAAAAAATTGCTTTAAAAATAAATGATTAAAGCAATAATACTATTGGATACATTTGAAATATATCAGATGTTTTTCCTCTCTATTTATCGAAAGATAAAAGAAAGGTGGTGATATTTATGACAAAAAGAGAATTTTCTTTAATTTATTATAATATTGCTATTATTCTTTATAGTAATCACCTTACTATTTAAATAATAAAAACATCTGATTTCAACAATTGTTGATTATAGATGACCCACAAAAGGATTGCATTTGACCCCAACATCAAATGTATCCTTTTTATTTTGTTCAAGTTATCTTGACAAATACACAATAACATAATATCAAGTGTGTTTTCTAAATTATCCTAATTTCTTTATAAACCATATTGTACCAAGAACAAAAGTTTGATATAATTTTTGCAGGGAAACTTAATTGTTGAGTGCTTGCCAACTTTCTTTTAGAAAGGAGGCTTGATATTATGAAGAAAAAAGATTTATTAATCTCATTTCTAATACTAATTATCATTTTATTAATAGTCTCTGTAATGATTCTATGTATAAAGAAATAGCACTCAATCTAGCATAGATTAAGTGCTTACCACTTAAGGGCAAGTACTCAACTCGGCAAAGTTAAGTCTTCCCTTTTTATTTTATGCAAGTTTCCTTGACAAATACATAATAACATAAAAACGCACTTTTATCAAGTACGTTTCCTATTTTTACTCGAATTTTCCGAGTTTGGTGTCAATCTGGTGCCTGTGGTGGGACTCGGACCCACACGATATTGCTATCACTGGATTTTGAGTCCAGCACGTCTACCAATTCCATCACACAGGCATATAACAAAATAATTATAACAAAAAACATATTACTAATCAAATAAAAAATTAAAAAAACACAAATATTACACTTTACTAAAAACAAAATAACAATAAAAGGTATTAATTTTAAAAAAGTATGATATAATTACCGGTAGGAGGTATTATTATGAATTACAATAGTCTTTTTGATAATGGGTATGCGACAAGTCAAACATATACAGGAGCTTTTGTATGGCTAATCATTAGTGCAATCGTGGCATTAATTGGAGGAATAACATTATACTTTACTGTATTTTCCAAAAAAAATGAAGGTAAATATAAAGGTTTTTTAGAGTGGTTATATGATTTTGCAACATTTAAAAAATTATTGTTGGAAACAATTCTAAAAGCACTATATATAGTTACAGCAATATACATAACTTTATCATCAGTAGCACTAATATCTACAAGTTTCTTATCATTTGTCACTACATTAATCTTTGGTAACATTTTAGCAAGAGTAGTGTATGAATTCTTATTATTGATAATTACAATTTGCAGAAATACTACTGAAATAAATCAAAAATTATCAAAACCAAAATCAACAAAAAAAGAAGAATAAAATAAAGTTTCAATTTGAAACTTTTTTTATTGTCCACTTTTCTATACAATAAAAGTATGTTATAATAAATACGTTTACAAGTCCTAGTAACTCAGTAGGATAGAGTAACGACCTCCTAAGTCGTAAGTCGGCAGTTCAAATCCGCCCTAGGACGCCATTAAAAAATTAAGTTCTACACTTTTGTAGAACTTTTTAATACATAAATAATTATTTGTGACATTCTAAGATTTGTCAAGAATAAAATTTTATGATATTATAGACACTACAAAAAGACACGAAATTTCTAA
>CANQOV010000021.1 GCA_947625575.1 uncultured Bacilli bacterium
TGCCTTTATTTGTTATTAGTCTAATACTTAAAAAAGTATCATTTTAAAAAAATCTTAACACCTTATTTTTCCAAATTTATTAGGATTTATGTTACTTTTTGTCATTGCTATTATTACTATATTCAATAGTTTTTTCTTTTATCCAATTAGGTAAATTGTCTTTTAATACTCCAAAACCACTTCCAACTTCTTCGATTGCTACCTTATTTTTAGAAGAGGATTTTTGATCTATATCTTTTATACTTAATTTTATATGGTTGTTTTCATCATCAACATCAATAACTTTAGCATTTATAGTATCGCCAATTTTCACATAATCATTTATATTGTTAACATAGTCATATGATATTTCTGAGATATGAATAAGACCACTGTAATCATCATCTAGGCTTACAAAGATACCATATTTTTCAATTCCAGTTACATTGCATGTTATGATGTTTCCTTTCTTGTATTTTGTCATTGTTACACCTCAAACTAATAATATTATACATGAATTTTAAGAAAAATAAAACACAAATAAAAAAATATGTTATAATGCATTTAGGTGATGTTATGAAAGAAAAAGTGGAAAAAGCAATTGATGATATAAGACCTTTTTTGATGAACGATGGTGGTAATATCGAACTTGTCAAGATAGAAGATGATATTGTCTATGTGTCTTTACAAGGTGCATGCCAAAATTGTCCATGGCAACAAACAACTTTTAGTGGTGGCGTTGAACAATTAATTAAAGAGTATGTCCCTGAAGTTAAAGAAGTTCGTCTTTATACTGAGGATTAATATTTAAAAGCCAATCAATATATTGAATATTGTAATAACTATATTTTTTGAATAGTATTTGAAGTATGGATTCTATATATCCATGCTTTTTTGTTATTTCTATTATGTCACTATCTTTTAGTTTGGAAAAAATTATTTTATCATAGACATCAAAATAGTATGATGGAAATAAGAATCTAGTTATAAATAATATAGCCTCATTTTTTGATAAATTTATTTTATTTAAAAATGCTAATATTTCTTCTATAGTGTAGTTGTTATTTAAGACATAACTTTTAAAATATTCTGATACATCTCTTATATCATAATCTATTACTAATTCAATAGGATTTAAAAACTCTAACAAGTCCATGTCTTGTTTAATTCTATGATGAGATATTTGTTTTTTGGCAAATAGTTTTTCTTGGTTGTTGTAATAACTTATAGCATTTTCACATAAACCAATATAGTATGGTAATGATTGTTCAATAAAGGGGTATTTATCTTCTTGTTCATCTATTTGTTTTTCTACATAGTCTACTCTATTTTCCCAATAATATGACCAATTACTTGTATCAAGAAAAGAAAATAATTTTTCATCAAAAGATAAATTTTTAAATATATTTAAATCTTGTAATGTTATTGTTCTATTTTTAATATTGGGTAAACGCATTAAAATATATAGTTCGTTTTCAAACATAAATGCAACATTATTTTTGTTAGTTAATATTATTTCATAAACAGGAATATTGTTGGATAATAAAAATTTGTCTAATTGATATAGTTGGAATAACTTATTTATACCTTTGGTGTACAAATATACAATATAAGAGTTTTGGGCATAGTAAAAATAGTAATTGTTATTTATTTTTTCTATATCATCTAAATTTATTTGATAGAAATAACTTATGGCATTTTTCATATTTTTCCTCAAAAAATAATATGTAAATACCTAAAAAAAAGAACTGCATTTTAATTATGCAGCTCTTCCTGATCCAGTTTGTTCTTCTCGTAATTGATTGAAAGGATTAGTTTCATCCTTTGAATCAGCAAATTCAAATTTGCCTATTAACATTTCAATATTTGCAGCATATTCGCCATCTGCTTTTCTAAAGTTATTTTCTTGTTGTTTTCTTGCAGCAGTTAAACGATCTGCTTCTTCAGCAGCTGGTAATTTATCAGTTAAAACTTTATTACATAAATCAACTTTTGATTGTAATAAGTTATTGATTGCTGTTTCAGTTTTAGCAATTTTTAATTTAATTTCGTTACATTTATCATTTAATTTATCAATTCTTGCTTTAACAGATTCCAAGATAGCTTTAATATTTGCTAAACCATCACGAATATTAGACAATTCAATGTTAGCAAGAGCCATTGGATCTTCATCAGATGAACGATCAGTATGAATTTCTAAACCAGCATATGTTGAATCAGTAACAGCTTCAGTTACACCTGATAATTTTCTTAAATCACGATCTTCAATACTTTTAGCAGCTTCAAGTTTTTCTAATACTGCGTTATCAGAACTGATAGATTCTTTTAAACTACTAACTTGTTTATCTAAATCATCTAATTTAGATACTGTATATAACAATAATTTTCCTTTATAACTATCTGGATTTGATGTCACTGCCATTTTTCTTAAACGAAGTGATACATCTCCCAAATTAGAAGGAGCTTTAATATCAGGAACAACATCTGTTGATACTTGTTTTGGTGTATCTTCAGGCTTTCTTTCAAATGAATATGGTGTTGTAACAGGTTTTTCTTGTCTTAAAGTTATACCTTCAAACTCTGCAACTGGTGTTGGTTGCTCAAGTGGCTTTTGGACAGTTACAGTATCCATACTAGCTTTTTGAAGTCCTTTAAAGTTTCCATCTCTTACTTTTATTTTTCTAGCTTCACTACTTTGTGTTGCCATATTAGTCATATTACTTGGTAAAACTACAATATTTTCTTTCATACAAATCCCTCCTGTTTACTAGTTTTGATTGGCTAATGCTCTTAGGGCATCTTTTATTTTATTCCACTCATCTTCGCTAGATATACCAACGAATCTAGTTCCTTTTTCATCTTTTACCATTTCTGTTACATATATTGTTACATTGCCAGCTTCATCAACTTCATTTCGTGTATAAACAACGTATTGTTTGTTAGTGTCTTTAAATTGAAAACTAATTACTTCTTCAACTTCATCTACTGTTCCATCAGGCATAGTTATCATAATTTTTCCTTTTTCCATACTTTGCCTCCTCTATTTTATATAAAAATTGTAACATAAAAAAAATAAAGTTTCAACAAATTATTGCATTTTAATTTATTTTCGTTAATTTTTATTTGAAATTCCATTTTTAACTAAACAAAGGAATTAAGTTTGATTACGACATAATATGTCATGTTTCTGTGCAGTTATAGGAGAAAATCATAGTGAAAACGTAGTAAAATATAAATTTTAACGAAGAAAAATTTATTTCTGGTTCCAGTAATTTAAGATTTAAAATCATTTTATATTTAAGCATTCTTTTTGTAATTTCACAATATTAGATTTTTAAAACATTATCATATTATAAACTACTTTGCGTTATTGTCTCATAAAAATTCAAGAAATTATATTGGAAAACTCTTCTTCTATCAATTCTTTTCTTATTTCTAAACTCTCTGTAGTTGATGAATCAAATTGGTTGTTATCCATTATATATTCTATCCATTTTATTGCACATTCCTTTAAATAAGGTGTCTCTTCCTTTTTTATTTTTTCATTATCATAATATTCATTTAAAAATGCCTTAAGGCCATTAACATCAATACCTCTTGATTTTGAAAAATACAATAAAGATATTGCAACTGCAACATCAACAATTGTTGGTCCATATTTAGCATCATCAAAATCAATAAAGCCTATTTTTGATTGCCATTTTTTATTATAAAATATATTACTTCTAGTTAAATCAAAATGCAACACAGAGTATCTACTTAATTTTTTTTCAATTTTAAAAGGTAATGGTTTTAGATTATACTTATTATCACCACTAGTTATTTGATGAAATTTTTTAATTTCTTTTGCGATTTCAATTGAAGTATCAATGCTTATATCTTTAAACAAATTTCCTATTTCTTCACCATTCAAAAAAGAATATATTACACAATACTTACCATTATTCAACAATGTATATCCATCATTATTCTTATTTAGTATTATTTTTGAAACATTCATTTTGTTGCTTTTCAAATCGTTGTGAATGCTTATCATTGATTTTGCATGATTCTCATCATCATATATTTTTGCTATATATTTAGTATCACTTGTAAAAAGTGTATATACATTTCCATCAGTTGAAGCCTCATTTTTAATAACATTATCTATTTTTAGACAATACTTCTTCTCTATCTGATTCTTTATTCTCATCGTTCATACCTTTCTTATTTATTATATCATTTTTTATTTCTTTTATATGTAAAAGAATATCTTTATTATTTAAAGAAGTGTCATAAAAAAGTGAAAATTTCATATCATTGCATTTTAATTTATTTTTCTTCGCTTATAATTGTCGAAACTATAGATTCATATGTGTTTTGGGTAACATCATACCATTTAATATAACTAAATTGGTTTTTAAAAAAGGTGTATTGTCTTTTAGCATATCTTCTGGAATTCAATTTTATTTTTTCTATGGCTTGTTCTTTAGTTATTTTATTATCAAAGTACTCATATAATTCTTTATATCCAATGGCAGTTAGTACTGCTCTTGATCTTATATTTTGATCATATAAATTTTTAACTTCTTCCATCAAGCCTATTTCTAACATTTTATCTACTCTTTCATTGATTTTTTCGTATAGTTTTTCTCTATCCATAGTAAGAGCAATGATTTTATATTGATATTGTTTTTGATTATTTGGTTTATTATTAAAAGAATAGTTATCTAACACAGCTTTTAAGTACAAGCCTGTTCCTCCAACGAAGATAACATTTTTACCGCGTGATGTGATATCAGATATTGTCTTAATGGCTAATTTTTTGTAATCATAGACAGAAAAATCATCTTTTATACTTATAATACTTAATAAATGATGTGGTATACCATGGGTTTCTTCTTCTTGTACTTTGGCTACTCCAATATTAAATTCTTTATATATTTGCATACTATCACAGTTAATTATTTCTGCATTTAGTTTTTCGGCAAGTAAAATACTAAGTTTTGTTTTACCAACACCAGTTGGTCCTACTACGGCATAAATCATAAAATTTTGTCCTTTCTTTTTAGGGATATTATTCAGCTTTACGTTTAAATAGTTTTTCTAGTTCATAGTTTGAATAACTTATAATTGTTGGTCTTCCATGAGGGCAAGTAAAAGGATTTTCTGTTTCTCTTAATCTTAATATTAGTTCTTTCATTTCTTCTAGACTTATATGTTGATTAGCTTTGATAGACATTTTACAAGCTAAAGTAATGGCAATTTTTTCATTAAATTTTTCTTTAGAAAAATCATTACTAGTTATTATTACTTCTGTTATTTTTCTTAATGATTCCATAACATAGTCTTTTTTTATCCAAGTTGGATGACTTCTTATTATTAAAGTATTAGAGCCAAATTCTTCATATTTTATATTTAATTTATCAAGAATATAAAATTTTTCTTTTAAAATAATGTATTCTTGGTTAGAAAATTCTAATTTTAATGGTACTAGTAAGTCAATTGTATCATTTGATGATTTTCCCATTTCTTTTAGATAGTATTCATAATTTATTCTTTCGTTTGCGGCATGTTGATCAATTAGATAAATTCCATCTTCGTTTTCACAGATAATATAGGTACCATGTACTAGAGCTAAAGGATAAATCATTTTAAATTTTTCTTTTTCATATGGGGTATCATCTTCACTTATTTGAGCTTTATTTTCATCTATAGAAAAATCAAAATTGATATTTTCAAAGACTGGTTTTACTTCATCTTTACTAGTAAAATCTACATCATTATTAATTGTTGTTATTTCATTGATATTTTTTATTGGTTGTTTATCATATTTTACTTCGGGTATTAAAGTTAATTTCTCTAAACTTTTAGATATTGTATCAGATATTAAAGATATTAGGCTATCTTGTTTAGAAAATTTGGCTTCCATTTTAGTTGGGTGAACGTTTACATCTATTATTGAGGGGTCTGTAGTAATATTTAAAATTACAATTGGTACTTTGTCTTTAGGAATATAGGTATGATAAGATTCTAAAATTGCTTTAGTTATGTCATAGTTTCTTATATTTCTTCCATTTACTAGGATAGTTATATAATTTCTTGATGAGCGTGCTTCTTCGGGATAACTTATGTATCCATCTATTTGATAGTCATCGTTTTCCTGTTCTATTTTAACCATTTTTTTAGTTACTTCTAAACCATAAATGTTGTAGATTACTTTTAATAAATTGTTGCTACCGTCAGTTGATAAGATAGTTTTATCATTATTAATTAGAGTAAATTTTATATTTGGTTTGGATAAAGCCATTTTGTTTAAATAATTTGTTATATTTGCTAATTCTGTATATAGACTTTTTAAATATTTTAATCTTGCTGGGGTGTTATAAAATATATCTTCTACTGTTACTATAGTACCTTTATCTAGAGTGCTTGTAGAAACTTCTTCGATTATTCCAGCATTAACAATAACTTTTGTTGCTATATCATCATGAGATGTTTCAATAGTCATTTTGGAAACAGAGGCAATGGAAGGAAGAGCTTCTCCTCTAAAACCTAATGTATGAATATGAAATAAATCATCATCGGTATATATTTTACTGGTAGCATGTCTTTTTAAACAATTTTGGGCATCTTCTTTATCCATGCCTTGTCCGTCATCAGTTACCTTTATTTGTTTAGTTCCAGAATCTATTAGTTCTACTTTGATAGTTGTTGAATTAGCATCAATAGAGTTTTCTACTAATTCTTTTACGATGTTCATTAAAGATTCTACTACTTCTCCTGCTGCTATTTTATTTGATAAATTTGTGTCCATTAATTTTATTATACTCATATTACTACCTCTATTTAGATTATAACACTTCTTATTAATGTTTTAAAAGATTAATCTTTTTAATAAGAAAAAACACACAAATATTTTGTGTGCTTTATGTGGAATTGTATCCACATTATTATATTAACCTATTATTTTTAAAATATACATATATTAGTAACCATTTCTTATAATGCTATAATTTATTTTTTGTCTACCAAAACTGTTAGATATAGTTTCGCTTTCTAATAATAAATCAAATTGACTACTTTTATTAAAACCGATTTGAGAGCCACGATCTAGTACAATAGCTAGAAAGTCATCAAAACCTGTCACATTAGAAAAACTGATGATTGAGCCAAATGGTATTGTATTATCTGCTGCTACTACATGGACTTTACCATAGGTTTTATCTTCATAGTATATGGTATTTCTTACATCTACTCCACTAGCACTTATGCCACTGCAACCATAACAGTCTGGTCCATAGGAAGTCATTATGGCTACATTTATCTTTTCTTGTTTTGGTTTTTCTTTTTGTTTGGGAATAGTAATTTTTTCTTTATAGACATACATATAAATTTTTTCTTCTTTTTTAATATTGGGCATAAACACTATTAAAAAAGCAAATATTAATATTAAATATTTCATCAAGCACCTCTTGTGTTGTTATTATAAAGAAAGTAATAAAAAAAGTAAAAGGTAATTACTACCAATTACTTTTTACTAAATAAAGTGTGTCCTATCAAAATAAATATTATTATTACTAATCCACCAATTATATAATTTAAGTTGGCAGAGGCACCTTTATTATCACTTACTACCGCTAAAGATGTAGTATTTTTATTAATTATAGCTAATTTATTGTATAAATTTAATAATTCAATCATCTTGCACCTCAATTATTATACTGCTACTGCTAGTAGTATAACCTGAATTATTGAAATTATTAAATTAAATAGCATTCTTGGAAATATAGTATATAAAATATTGTTTTTTTTAACGAGAATTACTGCGGCAAAGATACTGTTAAATAATGATGTCAAAGCAAGTATGAATTCTGGAATTTTAGGACTGCTTATTGATACTTGGAAATACCATGTTAAAAGTGATGATATCAAAACAAATAAGAAAGCATTACCTATATAGTCTTTTAAACTTTTTCTAAAGATTAGTTCTTCTATAAAAGGATAGAAAATACAAGTTAAGAAAACAACAAATAGTGTTCCAAATGGTACGATGTTAAACATTTTGTTCATCTGTGTATTAGCAGTATCAGTGTCCAAAGTTATACCTGTCGCATTGGAAATAACTGTAATTAAAGCATTACTTACAAACATTATGATGAAAAATAGTAGTGTATATAAAATAATTGTTCTTAACCAATGCTTGTCTTTTTTTAAGTTTTTTAAACAGTCTTTTAAATATTGTCTATTAATTATTACGATAAGAAGTAAAAATATTACGTGAAGTAAAAAGTTAGCAATCGATAATTCGGTTGAAGATATTTTTAAAATCCATACTACATAAAGTATCCAAATTGCAATAGTAATTAGTAATTTCTTGTAATTATCTTTCATATTATCACCCAATTATATTGTAAATGATATTCCTTGATATTACAAATATTTTTTTATTTTGTTTACACTAAAAAAGGAAAGTAATAACACTTTCCTAACAAGATGTTAGATTACCACCATTTAAACCATTTCCAAAAGCTCATGTATTAACGCCTCCTTTTATTCTGTTCTAATTATATACTAACATAAACTTTATGAAAAATAAATAATTTTTTTTATTTTTAATTTTTGGATAGCTAGAGCTTGACAAATTGACAGTTTATTGACATTAAAAAAACAAGTTGTTATTTTTCATAAACACTAACTTGTTTTCTTTCTTTTCCTAATCTTTCAAATTTAACAACACCATCAATTTTTGCATATAATGTATGGTCGTTACCAACTCCTACATTTGTACCCGGATGAATTTTTGTTCCTCTTTGACGATAGATAATAGAGCCAGCTTTAGCAAGTTGTCCATCTGCTAATTTAGCTCCTAATCTACGTCCTTTAGAATCTCTACCGTTGGTAGATGATCCACCACCTTTTTTATGAGCAAATAATTGAATATTTAATTTCATCATAACTATTCCTCCTATAAAAATTTAATTTTACCTTTGTAGTCATTTTCTAATTCGTGTAATAGTGTAATCATATTTAATAATAATTTGTTTACAACATCACTATTTTTTAAAACTTTTATTAAAACTTTATCTTTATCATCGTAAGTGATTGCGTCTTTATCAATTAATAAGATTGCATTTATTGTTGTTATAACAATTGAACTTACTGAAGCACAGACAATGTCTTTACCATATACATCATAATTAGCATGACCTGTTATATTTATTTCTTCAAATAAATTATTTTTTTCTTTTACTTTAATTTTTATCATATAGATTATCCAATTTTAGTAATCTCAACCTTTGTATAAGGTTGTCTATGACCTTGAGATTTTCTAGTACTTTTTTGTTTATTAACGTATTTGAAGATTCTTATTTTTTTGTTTTTACCATGTTTTAATACTTTTGCTGTAACTTTGGCATTGTTAACATAAGGATTTCCAACATTGCCGTCAAGCATTAATACTTTATCAAAAACAACTTCTTTTCCCTCTTCAACATCAAGTTTTTCAACATATAAAGTAGTTCCTTCACTTACTAAGTACTGTTTTCCACCAGTCAAAATAATTGCTTTCATATATACCTCCTTTTAACCTAAGACTCACTTTTAAGGTGCCATATGGACTTATTACCTTTTCAATGTGGTTTAAAGCTGAGGCCTTAAACATACCTAACTATATCATAAATTAGGATACTAGTCAAATGTTTTTTTAGACTTCTATAGTAACATTATTATTAGTTGTGTCAAAATATTCTTCTTTTACTGTTACTGGATAGATTTCATTTTCTTTATAATCATTGTTTGGTATTTTTAGATATAAGTAGTTTGTTGTATGACCATAAGCATAATTATCTATTATTTTTTCAATTAAAATCTGTTCTTCTTTGCCTAAGCATTTTTGTTGGTAGGCTTTTTCTAGTTCATTAGATACCATGATTAAATTTCTTGATCTTTGTTTTTTTACATCGTTTGGTAATTGGTCTTTCATATAACTTGCTTTGGTATTATCTCTTTTAGAATATGGGAAAACGTGTATTTTAGAAAAACCAATTTTTCTTATTGTAGCAATACTTTCATTATAATCATCTATGCTTTCCCCCGGAAAGCCCACAATTACATCTGTAGTAAGAGATATGTCAGGTCTTACTTTTCTTATTTGTTGTACTTTTTTTATGTATTCTTCTTTGGTATATTTACGATTCATATTTTTTAATGTTTTATTACTTCCACTTTGTAATGGGATATGCAAATGATTACATATGATTTTATTTTTTAATAATTTTAGAAATTCTTCATCTAATTCTGTTATTTCAATTGAAGATATTCTTAGTCTTTTTAATGATTTTATTTCTAGAATTTGTTTTAATAAACTAGAAAAATTAGTATTTATATCACAACCATAATTACCTGTATGAATACCAGTTAAAACTATTTCTTTATATCCTTTGTTTACTAAAGATGTTATTTCTTCTAAAACCTTGGTTGGACTTTTTGATCTACATTTACCGCGGACAAATGGAATAATACAGTAACTACAATAGTTTTCACAACCATCTTGAATTTTGACAAAAGCTCTTGTTTTACCCTCAAAATGAGTTATTTCCATATCTTCAAAAATAGTTAATTGCTCATGATTGGAAACATCTATTGCAAGAGTTTTTGTTAGATATTCTTTAACTAAAGATACTACTTTTGATTTATCTTTGTTTCCAATTATTATATCAACATTATCAAAATTATATCCTTTATTTTTAGCTGATTCAACAAAACAACCACAGACTACCAAGATAGCATTGGGATTATTTTTGCGAGCTTGATTAATCATTTTTCTTGATTTAGCATCACTTTGATTTGTTACAGTACAAGTATTGATAACGTATATATCACAAGGGTTAGAAAAATCTTCAATAGTAAAACCTTCTTTTTTAAATAAAGAAATCATATAATTTGTTTCATAAAGATTTACTTTACAACCTAATGTATAAAAACCTACTTTCATCTAATCACCTACTAAAAACAAGTATTTCAATAAAATACTTGTTTATTATATCATTTTAATTATTTTAATTCAATGTACTTTTTAAGTCCTTTAATTCCTGTAAAAATTCTTCTGTTTTTTTAAGCTCATTTTCTAAATCTTTTGTGTTCATATTAGATTGATAATTTTCTTTAGAATATACTTCGATATTTTTATCATCTAATAATCCATATACAGGAGATATTATTTTAGAAGTTTCAAAGTTAGTATCTGAATACGATTTATCTATACTAGGACTAGCAGTTAGTTCTTCAAATAAAGGTGAAGTATCTACAACTGGTTTTGGTTGGTCTTCTTGTTCTGTTTGTTGTTTTTGATATAATTCTTCAATTGTAATTGGCTCATCACCATTATCTTTTAGAAGATTATCATTACTTTCATCAATGCTATCCCAGTTAATATTTTTTAATTCATCATAACTAATTACAGACATTTCTTCTTGTTCTGTTTCAAAGGCTGTGTGGCCAATTGGCTCATCGTTATCTTCTAATAACTTTAGGGTTATATCTTTTAGTTCTTGTTTGGCTTCTTCGACAGTCATTTCATGCTCATCATAAATTACATCGTTTGTTTTGGTAGTTGATGATGAAGATAAGTTTTCAGTTTGACTGTTGTTAGAAGTTGGAGCAATGTCTTCAAGTAATTCAGTTATTTCTTCATTAAGAGGTTTATCTTCTTTGGGTAAAGAAGATTCTTCCATAGTTAAGTCATCAATATATTCAATTTCTTCGTCCTTTAAATTTTCTAAATTATATTCTAATTGTTCTTCTTTGGGTTGATTTTGTACTTCATCAGTTGTTGTTTGTTCTTCTTTTGATTGCTCTAGTAATTCATCAGTTGTTGTTTGTTCATTATTAGATACACTTTTAGCTGTATCTTTAATATCAATTAAATTTTGAACTTTAGTAATTTCATTTAAATATTGCTTTTTGTTTTTTTTATTATCGTTTAGTAATATAAGCAATAATATAACTATAACAATTGCAATAATGGCAATAACAATAATAAAATTGTCGTATTCAAAACTACTCATTAACTCTTTCATTATTCCACACCTTTTCTGTTAAAATAATTGTATCACATCTAAAAGATAAAGATAAATAAAAAATGTTAAATAAGTTAATAAATAATTTTTAAAAATAGATAATTTCCTTTATTTATAGTATATTTTTAACTTTTTTATTTAACATTTTTTTACATTTTAAATATTAATTTTTTAAATTTTTACTTTTTTTCGATTTTTTCTTTCCTCCAAATTAATTTTAATTATATGATCCTCGCTAACACCACTACTAATTAAATAATTCTTAAAAATTGGATCTAATAAATAAGATTTACCGGATCTTCTTATTCCAGTAACAACTTTAATCATGCCATTTTCTTTTCTGTTAATTAGTTTATTTAAATATACATCTCTTTTTATTGGTTTCATAATTAACCCTCCATTGTATTTTTTTGGCATTGTTGCCACTTTTTTACAATGACATTTATAAGATATAGAGCTTATAATATTATCATATGTCACTATAAATGCCACTATAAATTTATTTAATTCAATAAACAAGTAAAAAAAAAAGAAATATTACAATAGTTTTCATATTTTGAAAAATCTTATATACTTCTTTTTTAATAAACAGTTAACTTATCTACTTCTTCTCTATTCTTTCTTTTCCACCCATGTAAGGTTGTAATACTTTAGGAATTAATATACTTCCATCTTTTTGATAATTGTTTTCAATTAAAGCAATTAGTCCTCTTGGAGATGCAACTACTGTGTTCCCCGTTGTGGGCATAAGCACACATCTCTGTACATAATTCATCATTTGTGTTATTAGTATCATCCACTTTTTTAATCTGTGAAGAAGGTATTTTTTTGATTGGCAATGTGTCGGTTAATTCATCTCCTGTTTTAAGAATAAATCTAACTTCATAAGGATCAATAGATCCATCATCATTTATTCTACCGATTATAATCTTATCAATCAAACTTTCAAATACATCAGCATCAAATTCTTTTAATGTAGTATTCTTTTCAAATATAGTTTTGAATTTCGCAACCCTATCTTTAACTTGTTCTCTATGGTTTATATAATCTGTAATTTTCTTTGCTTCAAGTTCTAATAGTTCTATCTTTTTATTAATCCTTTCACTTTTTTGTTCAAATACTTCATTATCTATTATTTTAGCAAGTCTTAATGAAAATTTATCTCCAAAAGAAAAAATGTCATTGGTATATCAATTGTTTGAATATTCCAAAAATGGAATCTATTTCGATAACAATGAACATTTTATTAATACAAGAAAAAGAAATTATTCATAATTTCATAACCTAGTTTTTTATTTTACTATGCAACAGAAAAGACTATCAAATGTTATTGATAATCTTATTTGCAATTAGAATTTATATTATACTTTAGTTAAATTCGGTTATGAGTTGATATTATATCCTAGTTTTTCTAGTTCAAGTAAAGCAATTGAAGATAACTGATTCTTTGTTAATGTAGAAATATCAAACCATTCAGCTCCTAAAGAATCATCATTTACAGAATCTACTTCTACATCTTTTTTAATTTCATTATCAAATTCTAATACTTTATAAAATATTCCCGTATGATGCACTTCAACAATAGTATCATCATTGTAATTCCAGTCAAAATAAACAGAATTTGCATCAAAAAGTTGATAATTTTTAAGTTCAATTCCTACCTCTTCCATTAATTCTCTTTTTAAAGTTTCTTCTGGTTTTTCACGAAATTCAATTGTACCTCCCGGTAAATCCAGCTTCCCATTATATGGTCCACCAAATTTTTTTATTAGTAATATTTTATCATCTTGTATTATTAATCCATAAACTCCATACTGTCTATACTCTTTTTTTTTATTCATATTTTTTTCTCCTTTATTTAAATATAATTATATCATCTTTTTCTGACTATGTAACCATCAATTTCATTATCATTTTTATGATGTGCCTCCCAATTAAACTCATACACCTCTGAACTACAATAGTCGCAAAAAGGAATTTTTTTATTCAGTTTTTCAATTAACTGCCAGCCATTTTCAACACTTGCAATATCAATAAAGTCATCATCTGTTACAGCATAGTTGGTTTTATATTTTTTGTTTAAAATGTCAATTAATAAAGGATAATAACATTTTGAAATTTTACCATCTCTTAAAAATCTACAGAATCTTCCAATACAATTTTTGCTTACAAATTCTCCATCATTTACTCTTTCTGTAGACAATCTTGTTTGAAATTTATCTATCACATTGTTTTGACTAAAAAAATCATCATTAATTATAAATTTAATATTATATTTTTTTAATATAAATGAAATTTCATCTAAAACTGCATTGGTTGGTTCATATAATGATATTGAAATTAATACATTATTATCAGCAATCGTTTGCAAAGTTTTTTCATCAAGTTTGCTTATTAAAAGACCATTTGTAACAATAACAATTTTAGTTTCTTTTAAAACCTCATGAGATATTCTTATTAACTCTGCTAATTTAGGATGAAGAAGAGGCTCTCCTCCTAACAATCTAAAATAATAAAGGTCAAATTTTTCATTAACAAGTATTAAATCTCTTTTAAATTTATCTATAGATACCCAATTATTATCACATATATTTGAAAAATGGGCACAGCCTTTACAATTTAAATTACATTGATCTACAACATTCATCTCAAGATAATTTAAAAAAGGTTTTTCAAAGTCAATTTTACGAAAGAATTTTGAAATATCTTCATTTTCGAAGTGATCTACAAATAAAATATCTTCACTAACGGAATACACATTTTGACAATTTTTCTCCTTCAAAAATCCTATAGTATCTCCCATAATCATTGGCTTCTTTGCAATTATAATATTACATTTGGAAAGATCAATTTTATCAGCGTAATATATAGGAATCGAATTATTTGAAGAATTCAATTGGTTCTTTTTAACATTATCTAATTTTAAAAATCCTTTTATTTGAAAACCAAATTTTTCTAGTATTTTTTTAACTTCTATGGCAAACTGCCCAGTACCAAATATATAATTATCCATATCAACACTCCATTAAATTATTTTCTTATTCTTTGTAATCCATCAACTCGTTTTTCTAAATTTTGATACATCCAGTCGAATTTACCATATTGTTTTAATTCACAATCAACAATCATTTTTAAAATAACGTACATTCTGTAAATCTCAATTCTTACTTTTTCATCAAAATTTAACTTCTTATTATTAAATCCTTTTAAAAAGTTTTTACTCGTTACTCCATCAATAGTATGAAAATAAAATGTCATTAATTCATCACAATAATACAAATCAGTAAAATCAACTATTCCAGAGACATTTCCTTTATCAACTATTACATTACCATCCCAAATATCAGTATGACATAAACATATTTTATTAATATTATTTAAGCTTTTTTTATTTTTCTTTATAGTTTCACGAATTATATCATAATTATATTTTCCCAAGTCCATATTTCGTTCTTTTGCATCATTTAAAAGTAAATCAAATAAGTTCAATATAAATTCATAATTGTTACTAAACTTTTTTTCTGGTTGGCTTGGCAAAAAAAACTTATCACTAGTTATAGAACAAATTTTAGCACTTAATTGTCCAAGTTGATTTTCTATATTTTCAATTTCTTTACTTGACATATTATTTTTATTTTCTAAATAATTTTTTCCCGGAATATAACTCATAAACATATATGGCGATGAACAAAGTTCATCTTTTTCTGCATAGTGAAATAATTTTGGGGCAGGAAAGTTGATTTTTTCCATTAATTTTAACATCTCAGCTTCCCACCATAGAATACCTCTATCAGCAGTAATCATCTTCGACTCATCTCTTGGTCCAATTTTTAAAACTATTTTTTTACCATTATCTTCAATTAAATATACTGCATTTTTTAAACCACCACTTAATTTTGATATTACAATATTAATAGGTGATGTATGAAAACTTTTTTCATACATTTTTTTTATTATAAAATCAGATTGATAATTTTTTACAGTTGATGAATTATTTTGATCCATTATCATTACCCCTATATTCTCTAATATACTTTTTGCATACTTCATCAGTGTATTGATATTCATCTTCATCGACTGTTAAATGGAATATATTATCATAAGCATATTCTCTTATTTTTGTTTTAAAATATTTACGAATAAATGATTTTAATTCTGCAATTTCTTCAAACATAAATCCTTTTAATTTATTAAAATAAATATAATTTGTAACTTTTACAATCATATTTAATATTACTATAGTATTACTATCAAATTTATCTATTAATGTACTTGCTTTTATAAATGTAACTCCTTCAACCTCATCATTGTAGTGATATATATCATTAATAAACGATCTATATTGTTCTTTTAAATCGACAGCGATACATTCATTAATTGTTGCTCTTTCTTTTATAAAGTTAATTGCTTCTGACATTAATTCATTTTCTAATGAGTTCCATAAAATTCCAATACATGGTATATCCAGCGATGGCATATTATCTTTGTCAATAACTTCATCATTTACTAGTTGATTTATAATATCTAATACTTCATCTAACTTTCTAAACTTTTTAACATTTTTTGAATTTAACAATAAACTAATTGTATCATTAACAACAGATTGTATTTCGTTTTTATACTCACCTTTCTCTAAAACACCATTTTTATGATCTCTCATATAATATCTTATAATGTGAACTAAACTATTATATAATATTTTTTCGGCTGCATCCCTGTATTCTTCACCATTGGATAGTACCTCATTATATTTTTCTTTTCCCCAATCTTGTAATGTAAATAATCTTGGAGAAATTTTATTTCCAGTTATCGATGTTGATTTTCTTTTAACATAATGATAAAAAGGAATATTAACTAAAGCAAATGTTTTTCCAGCCATACATAATTTGTAAATATAATCTGAATCTTCCTTAAAACAATTTTTATCAAATTTAATATCTTTTATTGATGAAAGCTTATATATTTTATCCCATGCTGGGATTAAAATCGTAGCGTCAGAATAAGAATTAACTAAATCAAGTTGCCCTTGAACAAACTTTATTCCTTTTTGTTCACAACTAACATCTCTCACTTCCCCACTTTTCATGTGGATATAAAAACTTCCTTCGCATACATCTGCATTAGTCTTTTCGGCAGTCTTTAATAATGTCTCAATCATTGAATTGTCAATATAATCATCAGAGTCAATAAAGCAGATAAATTCTCCTGTCGCTAATTCCATTCCTCTATTTCTTGTTTCTGCTAATCCTCTATTATCTTGATGAATTACTTTAATTCTTTTATCCTTTTGAGCTAACAATTGACACATCTTCAAAGATTCATCTGTTGATCCATCATCAATTAAAAGAATCTCTAAGTTTCTATATGATTGATTTGTAATACTATTTACACAACGTGATAAGTAATCAGCTGTGTTATGTATAGGAACAACAACTGTTACTTTCTTTTTTCCGTAAACATTATAATCTAAAAAAGCTTTTAATTTATCTTCCCAATTCTCATCCATATTAAGATTTAGATGATACCTTGAATCATTATAATCAAAAAAATTGCTATTAATCCTATGTTTTTTATATACATCAAAATCATTGTTTGATGTGGGATTAATAGCAGAAATTCCTCTTATAATTAAATCACAGTTATTAAAAACGAATGAATCTTCTAACATCGAATAATCAATAATTGCAACTTCATTGTCTTGAATACCATCAATAAGTTTTCTAATTTCTTCATCAACTACATTTCTAAATTTTAAAATTTGCGAAGAATTACCCTCCATCAATTTCTTATTAAAATTACCACCAAATTCACTTTTAGAAAAAATATCTTCCATGATGCTATCAATATCAAAATATTTAAATGAATATCTATTATTTAAGTACCTAGAAATTTTTTCTTTGTTTTCTTTGTTATTACCTGTAATACCAATAATCATAAACAACCCTCCTAAAATCGGAAATTATACTAGCACAGCTATATTTAATTGTCAATATATTTCGTTATTTTTTTAAATTTTGTCAAGACATCGTGACCCCAAAGTAGAAAATAATTAATTTTCTACTGGGTAGATAGACATTAAGGACAA
>CANQOV010000022.1 GCA_947625575.1 uncultured Bacilli bacterium
CACATTTGACTGAATTTTTACTTGAATTAGGTAGAGGATTTTCTTTTGTTGCTAGTCAGCAAAGAATAAAAATAGGTACAGAGTATTATTATCCGGATTTAATTTTTTATAATCGTTTAGCAAAATGTTTTGTAATAATTGATTTAAAAATTGGCAAACTTACACATCAAGATATTGGACAAATGCAAATGTATGTAAATTATTATAAAAAGACTCAAATGATTGAAGGAGAAAATGAACCTATTGGAATATTATTATGTGCAGATAAAGATGATGCTGTAGTAGAAATGACTTTAGGGGATGATGTGAAAAATGTATACGCATCAAAATATTTAACATATTTGCCTTCAAAAGAAGAATTGATTAAAATAATAAAAGATGAGAAAGAATTATATGAATTAGCAAAAGAAGAAGGTGCAGAAAATGATTGAAAATAATGATAAAGGGGTTAATAAATCCGTAATCAACTGGTATCCCGGTCACATGGCCAAGACCAAAAGACTTATAAAAGAAAATTTAAATTTAATCGATATTGTATATGAAATAATAGATTCAAGAATTCCGATTAGTTCACGAGTAATTGATTTAGATGAAACAATAAAAAATAAACCAAGAATACTTATTTTTACCAAATATGACTTATGTGATAAAGAAGAAACTGATAAAATCATAAAATATTACGAATCACTAGGTAACTACGTTTTAAAATATGATTTATCTAAATCAAACAATTTTGATGAATTATTTAATTTAACAAAACAAATTTTACAAAACAAACAAAATAAATTAAAAGAAAGAGGCCTTGAAAATAACACAATACGAGCTTTAGTTGTAGGAATTCCCAATGTTGGCAAATCAACTTTAATCAATCAGATATCTAAACGAAAAGTTGCCAAAGTTGGCAATATGCCCGGAATAACCAAAAACTTAAATTGGATAAAAGTTAATAAGGACATATTACTTTTAGATACCCCGGGGATTTTATGGCCAAAGCTATCTCAAGAGACGGTAGCATATAATTTAGCTAGCACAACAGCAATCAAAGAAGAAATATTGCCAAAAGAAAATGTCGCAATTTACATCTTACAATTTCTTAACACATACTATCCCAATATTTTAAAAGATTATTACAAAATTGAAAGTATACAAGACATTGAAAGTGCTTTATTAAAAATAGGTAAAAACAAAGGATACCTAACAAAAGGTGGAGAAGTAGATCTTGATAAATTAGTAGATTCAATATTAAATGATATAAAAAAAGGCAACATAAAATCAATTACCTTTGATAGGAGTCCTAAAGATGACCAAAAATGAAATATTAGAAATATTAAACAGCTTAGACCTACCACCATTATCATACATAGTTAAATCTGATGCTGCCATGGTCTTACAAAACATCAAAAAAACAACAAATCAAATAAAAATTGCCACAAATGAAATTATTAACAAACAAATTAGCAATAATATAAATGAAAGCATCATTTTTAGTCCACTTTCTAAAAATGAAAGCTTTACCTTGTTGGACAATATAAAAGTATCAACAAAAGAAGATCTTTTAAAAGAAAAAGAGCTTGAACACAACAAAAAAGATTATAACGCCATAGAACTAGCATTATGTACTGAAGATAACTATCGCTATGAAAGAAAACTAAATGAAAAAGGTATAAATTTAATTTGCGGTATTGATGAAGTTGGTCGTGGTCCTTTAGTGGGACCCGTTGTAGCCTCTGCGGTAATCTTGCCTAAAAATTATCATCTAGAAGGTTTAACAGACTCTAAAAAATTAAGCAAGAAAAAAAGAGAACAATTTTATGACATAATCATGAAAGATGCCATAAGTGTTGGTATAGGAGTAGTAGACTCTTTCCAAATTGATGAAATAAACATTTATGAAGCAAGTCGCCTTGCTATGGAAAAAGCTCTTTCCAATTTAAAAGTAACACCAGAATACATTTTAACTGATGCTATGCCATTAAATGTCAATATTCCCACACTTCCTATAATTAAAGGAGATATAAAAAGTCAAACTATCTCTGCCGCATCAGTAATAGCTAAAGTCTATCGTGATGATTTAATGGATAAATTACATGATAGCTATCCTTACTACAATTTTAAGAAAAACAAAGGCTATCCCACCAAAGAGCATATTGAAGCCATAAAAAAATATGGAATCATAAAAGAACATCGTAAGACATATGGTCCAGTAAGAGATTATTTATTAAGTACAAACAAAAATAATTGACATTACATAAATTTAAGTGTATAAAATATAAACGGAGGTATTGTATGCAGAATTTAGTAATCGTAGAATCACCAAGTAAAAGTAAAACAATAGAAAAATATTTAGGTAAAGATTATAAAGTAGTATCTTCAAAAGGACATATAAGGGATTTAAAAACCACAGGCAAATATGGCTTAGGTGTTGATATCGATAATGGATTTAAACCAGAATATGAGCCAATAAAAGGTAAAAAGAAAGTAATTGATGATTTAAAAAAACAAGCCAAGCAATCTAGCATGGTATACCTAGCAAGCGATCCAGATAGAGAAGGAGAAGCTATTGCATGGCACCTAAAAGACGCTATAGGCTTAAAAGATAAAGATTATCGAAGAGTAGTTTTTAATGAAATAACCAAAGATAAAGTTTTAGAATCATTTAAAACTCCAAGGATGATTGATGACAACCTTGTAAAAAGTCAAGAGGCAAGAAGAATACTTGATCGTATAATTGGTTTTCGCTTATCAAAATTAATGCAATCAAAAACTGGAGGTAAAAGTGCTGGAAGAGTTCAAAGTGTCGCTTTAAAACTAATCGTTGATAGAGAAGATGAAATAAATGCTTTTATCCCAACAGAATACCACACTATAACAGCGGTCTTTGATGAATTTGAAGCTGATTTATATGCCAAATTAATAAACAACAAAGAAGAAGAACTAACTATACCAGATGAACAAACTGCCAAGGACATTATTTCCCAGTTAAACAAAGAATTCAACTTAAAAGAACAGACAAAAAAATCTAAAAATAAAAAGTCACCTCTACCATTTACAACTTCAACATTACAACAACTTGCTTCCACAAAATTGGGATTTTCTGGTAAAAAAACCATGAATATTGCCCAAAAATTATATGAAGGTATTGATTTAGAGCATGAAACAACAGGTCTTATTACCTACATGAGAACAGATTCAATAAGATTAAGTGACGAATTTATTCAAAAAGCATACAAATACATAAATGATAACTATGGAAAAGAATATGTAGGATACGTAAAACAAACAACCAAAAAAGAAAATGTTCAAGACGCTCACGAAGCAATAAGACCTACTAATTTAGCCAATACACCAGAAACAGTAAAAAAATATTTATCAAATGATGAATATAAACTATACAAATTAATTTACACAAGAGCCTTATCATCATTATTTAGTGATGCCAAACAAGATCAAACTACCATTATCTTAGATAATAATTCTTACTTATTTAAAGCAACTGGAAGTATCATAACTTTTGATGGTTATTTAAAAATATATAAAGAATATGAAGATATAACAGATAACATCTTGCCAAATCTTGATGAAAACACAAATTCTTTAATATCCCAAGAAATAAAAGAAGAAAAACATTTTACCAAACCAAAACCAAGATATACAGAAGCTAAATTAATAAAAGAATTGGAAGAACTTGGAATTGGAAGACCATCAACCTATGTAAAAATAATAGACACTATCAAAGAACGAGAATACGTAAAATTAGAAGATAAAAAATTTGTTCCAACAGAAATTGGTATACTAACAACAAGAAAACTACAAGAATTTTTCTCTAGCCTAATTAATGTTGAATACACCAAAGATATGGAAACAGATTTAGATAAAGTAGCAGAAGGACAACTAATTTGGAACGATCTCTTAGCAAGATTTTATAAAGATTTTGCTCCTCAAGTTGACAATGCCTTTAAAAAAATGGAAAAAGCTTCTCCAAAACAAACCGGAGAATTATGCCCACTTTGCAAAAGTCCATTAGTTATAAGAAATGGAAAATATGGAGATTTTACTGCCTGCAGCAACTACCCAGCTTGCAAATATATTAAAAAAGAAGAAAAACCAAAAGAAATTGTTGCTACATGCCCAAAATGTCATAACAACATCATTGAAAAAAAGACAAGAAAAGGCAAAATATTCTATGGTTGTGAAGCATATCCTAAATGTGATTTTGCTCTTTGGGATAAACCAATCAATGAAATGTGTCCAAACTGTGGCAACATTTTAGTAGAAACAAAAAACGCCATCAAATGTTCACAATGTGATTATGTAAAATAAAAAATAGGGTTTCACTTTTTGAAACTCTATTTTTTTCATAACATCTTCTTATACTTATCAAACAAAAAAACAGCTTTGTCATACGTTTGTTTTTCTAATTTTCCCCTCAAATATTTCTTAATGTCATCACTATTGCCATACAATAACGTTTTCCAATTATTTTTAATAGTATCTTTAAGTAAAACTGCATCATTATAACTTACATTAACACCTTGTTTTCTTCCAAAATTAACAATCATCTCAACATCTAATTTATTAACATATTTTTCAATCAAATTATCATACAAAAAAATCACCTAATTAAGATTATGTAATTATTTTCAAAAATTGTACAAAATAATAATATGAAAACTAAAAAGAAAACAAAGAAAAACAACTATTTATCCCAAAGAGCAAACAAAAGAATAAATTTTATAATTCTCTTTGTTTTTTTGGCGTTCTTTTCTATCTTTTTAAAAATTTTCTACTTAAATATCTTTATGAAAGACTATTACAACATAATCTTAAAAAAACAAACCAACGATTTAGTTGAAGGAAAAAGTACTCCAAGAGGAAGAATATATGATAGAAACTATAAATTAATTGTAGATAATGTAGAAGTAAAAAGTATTTACTATACCAAAAAAAATAATATAACTACCAAAGATGAAATATCTTTAGCATATTTTATGAGTTCGATACTATCACTAGAATACGATAACTTATTAGCAAGAAATCTAAAAGAATTTTACTTAGTATTACAAGAAGATAACCTAGATTCTTTAATAACCACTACCGAATGGGAAGATTTAAAAAATAGAAAATTAACCGAAAATCAAATATATGAACTAAAAATAGAAAGAATAACTGAAAAAGACTTATCACTTTTAACTAAAGAAGACAAAAAAGCAGCTTACATCTATTACCTAATGAATAAAGGATACTACTACGAAGAAAAAATAATTAAAGAAAATGCGACAGACTATGAATATTCATATGTCTTATCCAATGCCAAAAACTTAAAAGGTTTTAACACCAAACTAACTTGGAAAAGAGTTTATCCCTATGGTGATACCTTAAGATCAATATTAGGTACCATATCAGATGGTCTTCCCCAAGAAGAAGCAGAATACTACTTAAATTTAGGCTATTCTCTTGATGATAAAGTTGGAGTCTCTGGTATTGAAAAACAGTATGAAAGTATCTTGCATGGCAGTAAAGAAATATACCAAATATCAAATGATAACACCCTAAAATTAGTAAAAGAGGGAATAAAAGGAAATGATATAGTTCTAAGTGTTGATATAGAATTACAAAAAGATTTAGAGAAAATGTTAAAAGAAGAAATATCAAAAACCAAAAAAGAAGCTAATACTGAGTTTTACAACCGAAGTTACGTCATTATCCAAAAACCTCAAACTGGAGAAATACTTGCCATGGCTGCTGAACAAATCGATACCAACAACAAAGATTTTTATGAAATATCTTCTCTTGCCATGTCTTCAACCATAACCCCGGGCTCAGTAGTAAAAGGAGCAAGTATGATTGTAGGATATAACACCAAAGTAATAGATATTGGAACAGTAATGAAAGATGAGTGTATAAAACTTGCCAACACCCCAGCCAAATGTTCTTGGCGTAGTTTAGGAACGATTAATGACTTAGATGCTATAAGACAATCATCAAATGTTTACCAGTATAAAATAGCCATGTTAGTAGGAGGCTTTAAATATGCCTACAACAAAAAATTAAAAATGAATTTAGAAGCTTTTGATATCTATCGCAACACTTTTTACCAATTTGGTCTTGGGGTAAAAACAGGTATTGACTTTCCTTATGAAGATGACGGATATAAAGGTGGCAGTGATAATGGCGAACTATTAATAAACTATGCTATTGGACAGTATGATACATATACCCCAATGCAACTATCCCAATATATTACAACCATTGCTAATGACGGTAAAAGAGTAAAACCTCATTTCTTAAAATACGTCTTGAAAAATAGAAAAGATGATAAAAAAGAAGTCTTGTACACAACACCCACAACAATTTTAAACGAAGTTCAAACTGAAGCCAAATACCTAAAGCGAGTAAAACAAGGTATGCGTTTAGTAATGACTAATGGAACAGGTATATTTGGTTACATGAACTACATCCCTAATGCTGCAGGAAAAACAGGAACAGCAGAATCCTTTGTCGATATAGATAACGACGGAGTAGTGGACTTTGCAAGTATCAGCAACAACTTTGTAGGTTATGCTCCCTATAATAATCCCACAATGACAATCACATGTTCATCTCCAGATGTCCAAAACCCTAATCGTGGCAGTTATAAAACAATAGTTAATACAAGAATATCTAAACAAGCAACCAAAATATATTTTAGTTACTATAATTATAATGGTACCAGAAAAAAATAACACAAATATAAAAATAAGTGCTATACTAACTAAAGGAAGTGATATTATGCCAGAACTACCTGAAGTTGAAACAGTAAGAAAAACTCTCTTAACCAAACTAAAAAATAGAAAAATCTTATCAATGGACGTTTATTATGATAATATCTTTGAAAAAGAAAACTTGGCCAAAACCAAAAAAAATATAAAAAATCAAACCATAAACGATATCAAAAGAAGAGGTAAATGGTTAATATTTGAACTAGATGATTACGATTTATTAAGCCATTTAAGAATGGAAGGCAAATATTTATATCGTACTAAAAATGATGTCATAAAAAAACATGAACACGTAGTCTTTAACCTTGATAACAATATCCAACTTCGTTATCAAGATGTAAGAAAATTTGGTAAAATGCACCTAGTAAAAAAAGAAGATTTAAAAACGTGTGAATATCTAAAAGATTTAGGTTATGAGCCATGGGATAAAAATTTAAACCCAGCATATCTTAAAGAAAAATATAAAAATAGATCTCATCCTATAAAAACAGTTTTATTAGATCAAAGTATAATTGTAGGAATAGGTAACATATATGCTGATGAAATCCTTTTCTTATCTAAAATAAATCCTTGGGAAAAAGCCAAAAACTTAAACGAAACACAATTGGAAAACATTATCAAAAACACCAAAATAGTACTAGATAAAGCCATAAAAGAAGGTGGAACTACTATAAGAAGTTACACTTCTAGTGAGGGTGTGACAGGAAGATTTCAAAACGACTTAAATGTCCACAAAAGAGAAAATGAAAAATGTAGAATTTGTCAAACTATAATAGTAAGAGATAAAATTGGAGGAAGAAGTAGTTACTATTGTCCTAAATGTCAAAAATTAAATAATTAAAAGATACTTTTTTAGTAAAGTATTTTTTATTTTGTACATATTTTTTAATAGGGTGATTTATATGAAAAAAATATTTAAAGTAATCGCAGTTGCTTCACTAACTTGCTTTAGTTTTTACTATACTCATAAAGCAATAATGTTATCTAACCAAACAGATCCAATAATGCAAACAATAAATACAGTATCAAAAGACTATGAAATTCCTTCTGTCAATGCCAAAATAAATGAAGATACCATAACACCTGGAATATGTGGTATTGAAGTAGATAAAGATGAAAGCTATTACAAAATGAAACGTCTAGGAGAATATAATGAAAACTTATTACTATATAAAAATATCTTACCAGAAATAAGTATAGCTAATAACTATGATAAATATATAACAAATGGTAATAGAAAAAATAAAAAAGTAGTTCTATCATTTATTTTAAATAATGATAAATATATCGAAACCATATTTAATATCTTAAAAGAAAAACAAATTAAAGCAGTATTTTTTATAGACGGTATGTTTCTTGAAAACAATAAACAACTAATAATAGATAATAAAGACATTATGTATTTAGAAAACTATGGTTATAACAACGAATATGACAAAACAAAAATAGATTACACCAAAAGATTAGTAGAACAACTAACTAATAATAAAACAAAATTTTGTCTAACTAAATCAAAAGATAGTCAAATATTATCATCTTGTAGTAGTACATCTCACTATACGATTTTACCTACAATTATTTCTAATACCAATCCCTATTATGATATAAAAGAAACCCTTAAAAATGGAGCAATCTTTCTATTAGATACCAATAAATATACAACATCTTCCTTAAGACAAATAATAACTTTTATCGAACAGAAAGGTTATGATATAACATCTTTGTCAAATATAATTGATGAGTGTGCTTAAAATTTAAAAAAAACTTTCTACTTTCCTCTAATTATGATATTATAATATTGTAATTAGTAGGAGTTGATAATATGAACGAAGAAAATAATAATGTAGAAACACCACAAGAACAACAACCAAATCCATTTTTTAATCATACTAAAAAACAAGATGATACAACGCCTGAAGAACAAACTCCTTTAAACGAGCCAAAATTTATTAATAATAAACCAAACAATAATGCCCAACTACCTATAAATGAGTCACTAGGAAGAAAAAATAATGTTCCTTTACCAACCCCAAATAATAGTAATAATAACGAACAAAATAATAACAACAATAATGACACCAAAGATAATAAAGAGAATAAAGATAACAAAGATAATAAAACTTCTCAAGATAAAAATGATAAAAAACCAATTGAAGATAAAAATAAAAATAATGATAAAGATAAACAAAAAACTTCTTCAATAGGTCAAAAAATATCCAATGGTATTAAAAATACTAATCAAAGAGTAGGTAACAGCATAAAAAATAATCAAAATCTTTCAAATGATGATAATCCTGAAAGTCAAGAAGAACAACAACAAATAAGTAATATAAAAAACAGTGTTGGAAATGCTACTAAAAAAGTAGGAAAAACATTACTAAAAATATTTATGATGTTACCTCTAACAGTAAAATTATTAATACTAATATTCGTATTAGTTCTTTTCCTAATTTTATTTCTATTTATGATTTTAGGTGGTGGTAGTGGAGTTGATTATGAAGATGAAAGTATCTATAACATAACAGTATCTGATGGTGAAACATCACTAACAGTAGGTAATTTTATAAAATCTGTTATAGCCAAAAACTATTATACAGAAGATGATGACTTTCTAGCAGCATTTACAATCTATGCTTCTTCTATAATTTATTCTAATTACGATGAAGATGAGCCTTTTCCTAAAGAAGAATACTTTAATGAATTTGAATATGATGTAGATTTTGAGCCACCTTTAGTTTGTCAATATCTATTTGAAGAAAATTTTACTACTGAAAGTAGTGAAGATGCTCCTGAATCTGAAAAAGATAATGAAGATTTTGATATTTGTATAGACGGTTTAAGAGCAAGAGAAATAAAATTCCCAATTGATGATTATGATGAATTAACCGAAGAAGATATTATAGATAGATATAGATACTTAACAGTAATCGATCAATATTTAGGCAATTATATCGAAGAGCCTGGAGAAGATTTAACCAAGGCTTTAGCAGATAAAATGATTGAATTAGCAAATCAAGGAAAAACTTATGAAGAGATACTAGCAGCGATTGAAAATGTTGAAACAACAGATATAGAAATTGGCAGATTAGAAAATGCCGGTGGTGGTGTAATTGGAGGAAGTTCTGGTGTTGTTCAAGGCGTAAGAGATACAGCACCCGGTCCTGGCAATCCATTTTATCCACTTAAAAAAAAGTGGAATTTCCAATGTGTATGGTATGCTTCCAACCGAGCCAAAGAAATACTAACAACCAATGGAAGAGCAGACAAAGTTCCATTCATAGATGAAGTTCATGGAAATGGTGATGACTGGAATCCAACCAACAATGCAGTCTTAAGAACTCAATTTGCTAACGATCCAACTTGTACAAACTTTAAAGCCGGCTCAATTATTTCTTGGGAAGGAAAAGGAGCTAATGCTGAATTTGGTCATGTTGCCATTGTAGAAAAAGTGGAAATTGAAAATGGTTTAATTTATATTTCCGAGGGCTGGAATAACAATGGTGGTGGCTATGCTTCTGAAATTGATGAGGATTGGAAACATTTTGAATTTAGATATCGTGCAATGAGTATTGAAAATGCCAAAAATAATTATGGAACAAGTAATGGTAAATGTTTAGGACTAACTTATTTATTAGATTAAAGGAGAAAGCAAATGAAAAAAATAATTTTATTATGTTTAATACTTTTACTATGTGGGTGTTCAACAGTTAACTATAATCTTAACATAACTGATAAAGTAGAAGAAAAACTTGAAATAATAGCCTCTTGTACTGATTGTGATTTAACAGACTTTAATATTCCAACAAGAAAATATTATAATGATGATAATTTTGATCCTTATGATACAAGTAGACAAGATAATGTAGTTTATTATAATCAAAGCAAACAAGTTACAAGTGATAATAAAACAATTTTAACCTATAGTCAAACATTTAACTTTAACGAATACTACAACTCATATATTGCTAAAAAGTTTTATAACGATTTTGAAGTATCATATCGTGATAACATTTTAACCATTGACAGTGGACTAAATTTCTATTTAGATGATAATGTTGATGAAGTAGCAATAAACATAACTACTGATCATAAAGTTACTGAAGCAAATGCTGATAAATATGAGAATAACACATACACTTGGATAATAAATAAACAAAACTATAGCAATAAAAATATTATCATGTCAATAGATTTTAATGAAGAAACACTACCAACAGAAGAAAAAAACAATATAAAATTCTCAACAGTATTACTAATAGTTATCTTGCCAATCATCTTTATTATTTCTCTTATTTTACTAATTATGTACAACAAAAACAAAAAAGACAATCAAATATAAAAATGTATAAAAAAACTATTTTCCTTCCATTATATAAATGGGAGGAATTTTTATGAAAAAAATATTTAGTTTTGTTCTAACAGGTTTATTACTATTAGTTTTAGTAGGTTGTACAATGGATAATACCCCAACAAAAAAAGTAGAGAGATTTCTAAACAATTATCGTACTTTATCTAGTGATGTTACAAACCAAATGGACGAAATAGTAAACACCGATAGCTTAATGAGTGAAGAACAAAGAGCAAGTTATAAAGATATCTTAAGAAAACAGTACCAAGATTTAAAATATGAAATAAAAGATGAAACAATTGACGGCGACGCTGCAACAGTAAGAGTAGAAATAGAAGTATATGATTTTTATAAGACAACCAAAGACGCTGAAGAATACTATACAACTCATCAAGAAGAGTTTTATGACCAAAATGGTACTTTAGATGAATCAAAATATATAGACTATCGAATAGAACAAATGAAAAAACAACAAGAAACAGTAAAATACACAATAGACTTTACATTAACAAAAAAAGATAAAGTATGGCAATTAGATGATATCGATGACGCAACAAGACAAAAAATACATGGACTATATGCATATTAGCATATAGTTTTTTTAATAAATAACTAAAAATATCATATAATTTTCTAGGTGAAGAAATGAAAAAAATAATATTTTTATTAATAATTATAATAATTCCTCTAAATGTCCATGCAGTAAATATTAACTCATCAAATTTAATAGCTATGGATCTCGACAGTGGACGTATATTTTATGAAAAAAATAAAGATGAAAAAAAACTCATAGCTTCGACTTCGAAAATAATGACGAGCATATTAGCCATTGAATCAGATAAACTTCAAGATATAACCGAAGCAACTGAAGAAATACTTACTATGTATGGCTCAAATATCTACCTTGAATATCATGAACATATGACTTTAGAAGATTTAATATATGGACTATTACTAAGAAGTGGTAATGATGCCTCAGCAACTATCGCCAAACATGTAGCCAAAACAGAAGAAAACTTTGTAAAACTAATGAACGAAAAAGCCCAAGCTTTAGGCATGAATAATACAATCTTCAAAAATCCGTCAGGATTAGATGATGATGAAACCTCCATGAACTATTCAACAGCCTATGATATGGCTCTTCTTTATAAATATGCCTATCAAAACGAAACATTTAGAAAAATAATAAGCACCAAAACATATCAAACTTCATCAGATTACAAAGCCTATTCTTGGACTAATCGAGCAGATATTATCCATGAATATGATAAATGTACTGGAGCTAAAACAGGTTATACCCCAAAAGCTGGAAGAGTCCTAATGTCCAGTGCTTCCAATAATGATTTAAATGTAGTAATCTTTTCTATAAATAAATCTAATTATGATACCAAACTTCATCAAAATATCTATGAAGATATCTTTGATAACTATAAAAATGTAGAACTAGTAAACAAAAATAACTTTAAAGTTGATAACAACATATATAATAAAAAACTATATATAACTTCATCAATAATATATCCCTTAACCAAACAAGAAGAACAGAAAATAACTAAAAAAATAGAATATGTTGAAAAAATAAAAAACCCTCATGATAAAGATGTAGTAGGACACTTATATATAATGTTAAATGATGAAATAATAAGTAAAAGAGATATCCTAATCGAAGTAGAAAAACTAAGTATAAAAGAAAAAATAATTAATTTTTTTAAGAAAATATTTTAATCTTGCACAACTATAAAAAACATAGTAATATAAACTTGAGGTATAGATATGAATATATTAGTAACAGGTGGCTTAGGATATATAGGAAGTCACACAATAGTTAAATTATTAGAAAACAATTATAATGTAATTTGTATAGACAATTTATGTAATTCTAATGAAGATGTTATAGAAAAAATAAAAAAAATAACATCAAAAGACTTTAAATTTTATTACGGAGATGTAAATAATAAAGATTTACTAACCAAAATATTTAAAGAAAATAAAATAGATTCAGTAATTCATTTTGCAGGTCTAAAAGCAGTTGGAGAATCAGTTAAATATCCTCTAAAATATTATAAAAACAATTTAAACTCTACCATAACTTTATTAGAAGTAATGACAGAGTTTAATGTAAACAAAATAGTATTTTCATCAAGTGCTACTGTATATGGAAAACAAGAAATATTACCAATCAAAGAAGATTCTACTCTTCATACAACTAATCCTTATGGAACAACTAAATTAGTTAATGAAATGATTTTAAAAGATGAAACAGTAGCAAATCCAAATATGTCAGTAGTTATATTACGTTACTTTAATCCCATTGGTGGTCATGAAAGTGGTATTTTAAAAGAAAACCCTAAAGATACACCAAATAATTTAATGCCATATATAATAAAAGTAGCTAATAAAGAGTACCCATATCTTCATGTTTATGGTAATGACTATGATACAATTGATGGAACAGGAGTAAGAGACTATATTCATGTATGTGATTTAGCAACTGGTCATATCAAAGCTTTAGAATATATGAATAATCATCAAGGAATAGAATATTTTAACCTAGGTGTAGGAAAAGGTTATAGTGTTTTAGAAATAGTAAAAACATTTGAAAAAGTAAACAATGTTAAAATACCATATAAAATAGAATCAAGAAGACCGGGAGATATAGCTTCTTGCTATGCTTCCACTAAAAAAGCAGAACAACTATTAGGATTCAAAGCAACTAAAACTCTAGAAGATATGTGTAAAGATTCTTATAGAACAAATAATGATTGAAATAATAAATAATAAAGATAAAATAAAAGATAATACCATAACAGAACTAGTAATAAGAGTAAAAGCTATAATAATAAATAATAAAAATGAAATATTATTAGGAAACTCTTTAAACACCTATCAATTTATTGGTGGTCATGTAGAAAAAAATGAATCTTTACAAACAGCTTTAAAAAGAGAAATAAAAGAAGAAACAGGAATAAATATAAATACAGAAAACATATTACCAATAATAAAAATGACAAGTTATTATCAAGATTATCCTAAACCAAATCAAAATAGAAAAAATGAAATATATTATTTTGAAATAAAAACAGATAAAAAACCAAATATAAACAAAACAAGCTATACTGAAGAAGAAATAAAACATAACTTTAAATTACAGTATATACCCTTATCATCATTAGAAAACATAATAAAACAAAATATAATACAAAACAAAGATGATAAAGGTATCCAAAAAGAATTATTAAAAATATTAAAAATATATGTAAATAAATGTATAGAAAAATAAATTATTTAGGGGGTCACTAATGAGTCATCAATTAACAAAAAATGAATTAAGAAAGAGTAAATATAATAGAAATGAATTTAGTAAAATTGAACGTAATGAGATATATATTATATTAGATAGCTTAAAATGTGCACATAATATTGGAACAATTTTAAGACTTGCAGACTCTTTGTTAGTTAAAAAAGTTTATATTTGTGGTGATACTATAATTCCACCTAACAAAAAAATAAAATCTAGCTCTAGAGGTGCTGAAAAATGGGTCCCTTGGGAATATCACAAAAATCCTTTGCCTGTTGCAAAAACCTTAAAAAATTATGGAATAGACATAGTAGCCGTTGAAGTTACTGATAATAGTATAGATTTTAGAGAATTTAATCCTACTGATAAACCAATATGTTTAGTTTTTGGTAGAGAATACGATGGTGTTAGACAAGAACTTTTAGACATTTCAGATTATCAAGTACATTTACCGCTTCTTGGTATGTCAAACTCTATTAATGTATCTACAGCAGCAAGTGTAATGTTATATGATGTTTATTCAAAAATGGAAAGAAAAAAGATTATGAATAAAGGTATTACCAAAACAATATAATAAATATATGTAAATAAATGTATAATAAAAAAATAAGTAGTGAAAAACAAAAATAAATGTGTTATACTTAAGTTATAAGAATAACACATTTTAATTATGTGTGAAAGGAGAAATACTATGCTAAATATGTATCTGGGGGGGGGGGCAATCTCTATAAATTAAAAATATATAAACTACTTATCTATGATACGAGATAAATAAAAAAATAAAAATAGAAAAAAAGATAAGGAGTTTATGTATGGAAGAAAATAAAAAAAGTAAAAAAAGAATATTTTTAGTACTAGCATTAACTTTAGTATTAATGCTTTTTGTGGCAGGAGCAACCTATGCAGTGTTTACTATCACAGATTTATCAGAGGATAATAGAGTAACAACAGGACAAATTGCCATGAGTTATGAAGAAAGTTCAAC
>CANQOV010000023.1 GCA_947625575.1 uncultured Bacilli bacterium
AATGGACATGAAATGTTTCTTCGGAACAATAAAAGCAGTTTTTACTCATAAAGGAGTTGTTGAAGGGGGAACTGGAAGTATTAATAACTCTATTATAAATGAGAAAGGTAATAGATAACATATTAATTACTAATCGGAATAATTAGATTGATACTTCATTTGGCACTTATGTTTCAAAAAAATATTAAAATTGTAATTCCGACAGATAATTAAATTATAAAAAAATACTAATAGAACTTTTGCTTCTTATGAAGGAGATGCTAGATATAATGTTTGAAACTTATGATCATTTATCACCTCTTATATCAGTAGTTATACCTGTATATAATGCAGAAAAATTTATTGAAGAAACTATTTTAACAGTATTGAACCAAACATACATTAATTGGGAGTTAATATTAGTAGATGATTGTTCAACAGATAATAGTGTTAATATAATAAAGCAATTTGAAAATAATAAAATTCATTTATATCAATTAAATGCAAATAGTGGTGCAGCATTGGCACGTAATTATGGAATAGAAAAATCAAATGGAGATTTTATTTGTTTTTTAGATGCTGATGATTTATGGGATAAAAACAAATTAGAAAAACAATTAGATTTTATGATAAACAATAATTATGCATTCACTTTTACAGGATATGAATTTGCAAATATTGATGGTGAGCCGAATGGAAAAAAAGTATCTGTTCCTAAAAAAATAAATTATAAAAATGCTTTAAAAAATACAATCATATCAACAATTACTGTAATGTTCAATATGAATTTATTAAGTAAAGAAGACATATACATGCCTAATGTTGAAAGTGAAGATACTGCGACATGGTGGAAAATTCTTAAAAATCATGATTATGCCTATGGATTAAATGAAATATTATCTTTTTATAGAAGAGGTATGAAAAGTTTGTCATCTAATAAATTTAGAAATTTAAAACAGGTGTGGCACTTATATAGAAAACAAGAAAAGTTAAACTTTTTTGAATCAACTTGTTATTTTATTTGTTATATTAAAAATGCGATTGTAAAAAGATTGTAATATGTTTTATTTAAAAAAATTATATAAATGAATAATCAACATACAAAGATATAGAAAAAATTATTAATTATAGGTGAAAAATAATGTTAACATTTGAAATATTATGTGTAACCATGCATCAAAATGATTTTTCAAAATTAAAAGAAATGAATATTAATTCTGATGTCATTTTTGCCAACCAAAGCAATAAAACTTCATATGAAGAATACACATTTAATGGACACAAAGCTAAAATGATTACAACACAAACTAAAGGTGTGGGAACAAATAGAAACTTAGCACTTATGTATGCTACAAATGACATTTGTTTATTCGCTGATGATGATGTTACATATGTTAATAACGTTGAAAAAATTGTTATAAATGAATTTATAAAGCATCAAGATGCCGATATAATTATTTTTAATCTAAATAGTACTGACCAAATTAGAAAACCAAGGCGATATTTTAAAACCAAAAAAATTCATATGTTAGGAAGAATGCCTTGGGGAAGTGCAAGAATTGCTTTCAAATTAAACTCAATAAAAAAAGCAAATTTATGGTTTTCTACTCTTTTTGGTGGAGGATGCCTTTTTCCAAGTGGTGAAGATAGCATTTGGCTACATGATGCAAAGAAAAAAAAATTATCTTTCTACATTTCAAAAGAAATTATAGGAACAGTTTCGTATAGTATGTCAACATGGTTTACTGGAAATAATGAAAAGTTATATTATAGTAAAGGATGCGTTTATAGTACATTACACAAAAAAACCTTTTTAATATTCGTTTTATATGCAGCATTACAAAAAAAGAATATAAATATTCCATTTTCAAAAAGAATTAAATGGATGTATAATGGTAAACAAGGATATAAAAAAATGCTTAGCTTTGAGGAATTTAATAAACTTTTGAAGGAAAATTAATTATGGAAAATAATCTAGTTATGCATAATATAGATAAAAAAAATAGTGATTTAAAACATAATAATATACATATTATTTTTTTGCTTTATTGGACAATATTAGTGTTATATGAAAATATGAATTTTCAAACATCTAGGTTGGGGATTGATTTACTTGTTAAAGTATTGTTAATTGGAATGCTGACAATATATTGCCTCTTGAAAATAGATAAAATAAGTAAAAAAATTCTAATTTGGATATTTTTAACATTGAGTATGACTATTACATTTGTAATTGATAATCATTTTTATATAAACAATATTATTTCATATGTATATCCTATTTTATATATTTTTTTAACCTTGATTTTAGGAGAAAAAAATCAAATTAATAAAAAACAATTATTGTTTTTTTTGAATTGGATAATACTTTTAGTAACTATTATGACTATATATACAATTATTTTTGAATTTAATAAAATAATATCAATGTTTACTATTACTACTGCATATGGTAATCAACTTAAATCTTTTTTGTCATCTAGCCACGAATATGCGCTATATTTGTGCGCAGGAATTATTTCTTCTTTAATATGTTTCAAATATTCTAGGAAAAAAATAAAATATCTATTATCAATCGTGTTATTTGCTTTGGTTCTTATTCTTACATATTCTAGAACATTTATATTAGGAATGATTTCTTTTGTATTTATTTATATTTTATTTTTACAGAATAAAAAATGCAAAACATGTTTTATTATAGTAGGTATAATTTCCTTACTTTTAATTTTGTTTATTCCCTTATTAAAAAACTTTATATTTCAAATAGTTTTAAAAAATAATAATTCCGCAGGAAGAAATATATTATATTCAACAGCTCTTAAATACTTTGGCGAAGGGAATTTAATTGAAAAAGTATGGGGACATGGGATTTATGCATCTCGAAACTATTTTGAATTTTTTACAACACACCCATCAGTGCATAATACATATTTGCAAATATTAATTTATTATGGCATTGTTGGAGAACTGTTTTTCATCATATTTATTATTTTTCAAATTTATAATTGCATAAAGGCAATAAAATATAATAAGTATTTGGGAGTAATAATATTTGCAATACTTATATTTTGTATAGTTGTAATGTCATTTGATACAACATATATTTTCGATTCACAATGTCCATCATTTTTTCTTACTTTTTTTGCAATTATTATTCCCAAATATATGATTAATGCAATAAACGAAAATAAATTTGATTAAATATTAAAATATCATATATGATTATATAAGGAGGTCTACTTTGAAAATTATTATTAATGCAGATGACTTTGGAAAAAATGCAATAACAAATTCTGCTATTGTTGAAGCTTTTAATAAAGGATTAATCACTAATACAACAATTATGACCAACATGGAAGCATATGATGATGCTGTGTTATTAGCAAAGAAAAATTGTTTTTTTGATAAAGTGGGTTTACATTTAAATATTTTTGAAGGTTCACCTTTAATAAAAAATGTTGGTGATGATCCTTTTTTTATTAGAAATGGGAAATTAGTTAATAACGGTTTATTACGAAAAAATTTTATAAATAAGTTTATTGTTCCAAAAAAAACAAAAATTGCTATTAGAAATGAATTAAATGAACAAATAATAAAATACATAAATGAGGGGTTTACAGAATTGCATATGGATTCACATGGACATTCACACACACTCATGCCTGTATACAAAGAAATTTTAAAAACATCGCATGGACAAAAATTTAAATCTATTAGGTTAAGTCTAAATTTTATGGAAAAAAGGAAATCATTGCTAATAAATATATATAAAAAAATTTATAATAATAAAATTTCAAAAAAATTCATTACAACAAATTATTTTACTTCAGCCACGGAATTCATTAAAATAGCTCAAAAAAAATATAATAATTTTTCAAAAAAAGTCGAATTTGGACGATTAGATTGCTGTACATGTGAAATTATGGTACACCCTTCATATCAAAATGATAAATTGATTAACAAAGGAGGTTCAGATTTTGAAGAATTATTCAAATATATCAATAAATCTGATTTAATTTCATATTCAGATTTGATTACAAAAAAATAAAAATTTGAATTCTTTTGTATTGATGAGGTTATATGATGCAAAATGAAATTAGACAAGAAAAAATAAAGAGCGACTTTATATTTAACATAATTTATCAAGTTGTAACATTGTTGACGCCATTAATTTTAACACCTAAATTAGCAAGAATTTTTCAACCTGATTATTTAGGCTTAAGAACATATACTTTCTCAATTGCATCATATTTTGCAATGATTGGAGTGTTTGGCTTTAATATTCTCGGTCAACAAAGAATTGCTTTTGTAAAAGATGATGAAGATCAAAGAAGTAAAATCTTCTGGTCTATATTTTTATTAAGAGGAATTTGCGTATTTTTATGTCTTTGTTTATATATAGGATATATTTTTATTTTTTCTAAAAATGAATTTGAAAAAGGAATATATTTATGTTGGATATTGTATATAATACGTGAAATGATTACACCCGTTTGGTTTTTTCAAGGTTTAGGTAAATATAAATTTATATCTATTTTAAATATTATTTCTCAAATTTTATATGTTGCATTTTCTTTTATTTTTATAACCGATAAAAGTCAATTACCTTTATACATAATTTTTTATACGGCGATTCCACTTGCGATATCATTAATTTATTTTCCATTCGTTTTTAAATATACCAAAATTGTTCGTATATGCATAAATGAAATTTATCTTTTATTAAAAGATTCAATTATGTTTTTTATTCCTGCAATTGTTGTTGATTTATATTCTTTAATCGATAAAACGATGCTAGGTTTATTTGATCAAACAAAAGTTTCAACAGGGTTATATGAATCGTCAGAGAAACTTGTTAAAATTGCCTTAGCACTATTGACTGCCTCTTATACCATTATTCGAACTAGAATGTCTTATTTTCATAGTCAAAAGAAGGAAAATGAATATAAAATATATTCAACTAAATTTATGTCATTTTCAATGCTACTTTGTTGGCCAATAGCATTTGGTATTATTGGTATATCAAAAGATTTTGTACCATTATTTTTTGGTAATGATTTTAGCGAAGTTATAAATTTATCATATGTTTTTTCGTTAATAATTCCATGTATTGCAACAAGCGGATTAATTCAAGCAATTTTTATATTTCCATTTGGATTAGAGAAAAAAATAAATTTATATCACATTATTGTTATTATAGCCAATATTGTTATGAACTTATTTTTTATATATTCAATTGGAGTTTTAGGTGCAGTTTTAGCAAGTGTTTTATCAGAATTCTTATTTGCAATCATATTAATAATTAAAGCAAAAAAACAAATTGAAATTAAATATTTATTTAAATGTTCTATTAAATATATTATTTCTTCGTTTATAATGCTATTTATTATTTTCATTGAGTCTAAATATTTAATGATAAATTTAATTATCAAAGTAATTATAGAGTTTACATCTGGTATCTTTATTTATGTTACTATGTGTTTAATTTTACAAGATGAATTTGTTTTAAATAATATTAAAATAATATTTAATTTTTGGGGTAAAAGAAAAAAACAAAAGAAATTTTAGATATGAATCATTTAAATTTAATATTTTTTAAACAAATTAACTTGAAATGTTAAAATATATTCATAATTTTTTCATTAAAAATGAAATCAAGTATTGGCTTCACTTTGGAACACTATTAGGCGTGCCCACAACAAGGTTAATATACCATGGAATGATATTGATGTTTTCATTGATGTTCCGTTTAAAAATATGCTATTTAAAGACTCCATTAAAATATGATGAATTATTACAGTTTTATATGAAGATTGTATACTATTACATCTTAATGAATAGCTCCATTCATCATATCATTTTATTGCATATTCAATCAAATAATATAATACTAAAATAGTATTTAATTTTATATAAAAAGAAAGAAAGAAAATTATGAAAAAAAATATAATTTACGTGTTAATTGATTCATTAAATTATAAACATGTTAAAGAATCACCAATTGATTTAATGCCTTTCTACAAAAGTTTAAAGAGCAACGCATTATATTGTGAAAATATGTATTCTGAGGCACCATATACTGAAGCAGCTTTAATGTCTAGTATATGCGGTCAAGATGTTTTAGACTATGGCGGATACATGTTTAGATATAAAAATACACCATTAACGCTTTTTGAGGCTATGCAAAATAAAGGATATTATACATATGCAAGTTCCTATATTCCTCAATGTTATCCATCATCAATAATTAGGGGCACTATGAAATACAATTATTCGACTGGATATGATCCTGCAGCATTATGGTCTTATAGATTTTCTCACTATGCTAAATTATTTAAAAATAAAAAAATTCAAAATGAAGATTACCTAATAATTTATGATATGCTTGCTGATAATTTCAATTCTTGGCTAGAATGGTTAGTTAATTTGAAAAATGGGAATTCAAACACTAATCTTATAAAAAAGAACTCAAAAAAGTATGATATCGATAAAATATTAGAAAAAGTTCAAAAAGAATTTATATTATTTAAAAATAATAGAAAAAAATATGCAGATACGATTTTTAAAAAAGGGAAAAAACACAACTTTTTTAAAATCGGTGGATTTAATCAAAATAATAAAATCCAATCTAGAGATAATATGGAAAATATCTCAAATGAATTAAAAGTCTTAGCAAAAAGAATTAAGAAAATGAATTATTCTTTAAATAAAAAAAATAACAAATATTATAAAAAGCCTCTTAAAACTAAATTATTATATTTTTTAAAACATCCATCAATTTTTAATTTAAAAAATTTTATTAAAACCTTACGTGGATCAATTAATGCATTACATGATCTTGATTTAAATAAACGAGTTAATATTAACTATGATAGTTTTAAAGATGGTCCATCAATGAGAACACATGTTGATACATTTATTAATTGGGCAAAAAATTATCAAGGCGATAAACCATATTTTGCATTGATTCATGCTTTAGATGTTCATAATCCTGAAGAATTCTTTACATATGATTCTGGAGATATTGATTTAATTAGAGAAGAAATTAAATCAGCTAATGAATTATTAGATAAAATTCCTTCATCATATTATGGTAGTTTAACTCATGATTTATCACTTAATTATATAGACAACGTTATTAAATATTTATATAACCAATTAAAAAGTAACAATTTATATGATGATACTATAGTAATGATATGTGCAGATCATGGTTTTTCATTTAGTGGTAATCCAGTTAGAGATTCATATGTTGTCAATTTGTTTTTAGAAAATTATAATATTCCATTCTTAATGACAGGGACTGATTATAATGGTGAAATAACAAAATTATGTGAAAGTAAAGATATTCCCGCAACAATATGTGATATTGTTGATGGAGTAATACCTAATGAGTTTTCTGGAAGAAGTATTTTAAAAGATAATAACTACGATAATCTTATTATTGAGTATTGTGGTGGTGGATGCCCAGATATCCTTCGAAGAGACATCAAACATGCTGCTTTCAATACTAAATGGTTTGTTGGGACACTTGGCAAAATTAATGAACCATTAAATTGTACTGAAATATATGATTTAGAAAACGATCCATTTCAATACAATAATTTAATTAATAATAAAGAACTTTTATATAATGATAATGTTCTTGAGTTAATTCATTCAATAGAAATTAGAAGACAATCAATTTTAAAAACATATCATTGCATATAAAATTTGTAAAAAAATAGTTAAATCAATTATTTAAGGAGAAAACATATATGAAAGCACTAATATTAAATTCAGGATTAGGTCATAGAATGGGCATATTAACAAGTAATCATCCAAAATGTATGACTGAAATCTCATATAGTGAAACAATATTAAGTAGACAATTAAAATTACTTTCAGACAGTGGTATTACTGATATAGTTATCACTACAGGTTATTTTAATGAAGTTTTAATAGATTATTGTAACTCACTTGATTTACCTATTCATTTTACTTTTGTTAACAATCCAATATATGATAAAACTAATTATATATATTCTATTTATTGTGCAAAAGAATATTTAAGAAATCAAGATATTATTATGATGCATGGTGATTTAGTATTTGAACCAAGTGTACTTGATATGTTAATTGAAAGTAAAACAAGTGTAATGACAGTAAGTTCTACTTTAAATTTACCTGAAAAAGATTTTAAATCAGTAATTAATAATAACCATATTGATAAAGTGGGTATTGAATTTTTTGATAATGCATATGCTTCACAACCTCTATATAAAATATATCAAAATGATTGGAATGTATGGTTAGATAAAATATGTGAATATTGTGAAAAGGGGAATGTTAATTGTTATGCTGAAAAGGCGTTAAATGAAATATCAAACAAAATAAATATTCTTCCCTTGGATGTTAAAGATTTATTGTGTCAAGAAATTGATACACCAAATGATTTAGATATCGTATCTAAAAAATTAAAAGAAATAGAGAACAAAACTGTTTATATGTGTTTTTCTACGGATATGGTTCATAGTGGACATATTTCAATTATTAAAAAAGCATCTAAATTTGGTAAATTAATAATTGGTGTTTTATCTGATGAAGCAGTAGCAAGTTATAAACGTTATCCACTTTTACCATTTGAAGAACGTAAATCAATATTTGAAAATATTACTGGTGTGTATAAAGTAATAGAACAAAAAACATTAAGTTATAAAGATAATATTAATTTATTACATCCGGATTATATTGTTCATGGTAATGATTGGCAAGAAGGATTTCAAAAAACAATTAGAGATGAAGTAATTAATTTACTTTCTGAATATCATGGGAAATTAATTGAATTTCCATATTCAAATGATGATAAATATAAAGAATTAGAAAACAGATCAAGAGCACAGCTTGCTATGCCTGATTATCGTAGAGGAAGACTTCGTAAGTTAATTGCTATGAAAAAATGTGTTAATGCCATTGAAGCTCATAGTGGCATTACAGGATTAATTGCTGAAAAGACAACAATTCTCCAGGATGGTAAAACCTACCAATTTGATGCAATGTGGATTAGTTCATTATGTGATTCAACTGCCAAAGGTAAACCAGATATTGAACTTGTTGATATGACATCTCGATTTAGAACAATTGATGATATTATGGAAGTCACAACTAAGCCAATTATCTTTGATGGTGATACAGGTGGTCTTACTGAACATTTTGTATATACTGTAAGAAGCCTTGAACGAATGGGTGTATCAATGGTTATTATTGAAGATAAAACAGGACTAAAGAAAAATTCATTATTTGGAACTGAAGTAAAACAAACTCAAGATACTATTGAAAACTTTACAAATAAAATTAAAGCTGGAAAAAAAGCCCAAAAAACAAAAGAATTTATGATTTGTGCTCGTATTGAAAGTTTGATTTTAGAACAAGGCATGGATGATGCATTAACAAGAGCATTTGCTTATGTTGAAGCAGGTGCAGATGCTATAATGATTCATAGTAGAAAAAAAGATCCAACAGAAATATTTGAGTTTGTGGAAAAATTTAGAGAAAAAGATACAACTACTCCAATTGTTGTTGTACCAACATCATTTAATACAGTTACTGAAGATGAATTTAAATCAAGAGGAGTTAATGTTGTAATATATGCAAACCAATTAACTAGAACAGGTTTTCCCGCTATGCAAAATGCAGCTAAAACAATTTTAGAACATCATAGAGCTAAAGAATGTGATGATATGTGTATGTCAATCAAAGATATTATTACACTTATTCCAGAGGAATAAAAATGAATCAAGAAATTATTTCTAAAAAAGAATCATATAAAGAACTTGAAAATATTTTAATCAAAAATAATTGTCATAAATATTTACTTGTATGTGATTCTTCTTTCAAATATTTAAATGTTGAAAAATATTTGAATAGTATTTCAATTCCTTTTATTTTGTTTGATAATTTCACTTCTAATCCATTATACGAAGATGTTGTAAAAGGAGTTAGTATCTTTAATTACAACCAATGTGAAGCAATTGTTGCCATTGGTGGTGGAAGTACAATAGATGTTGCAAAATGTATTAAATTGTTTTCAAAACTAAATCATAATGAAAATTATTTAAAACAAAAATATTTTGATAGTCTTATTCCTTTAATTGCTATTCCAACAACTGCAGGCACAGGAAGTGAATCAACACGTTATGCTGTAATATATTACGATAATGAAAAACAAAGTATAACACATGAAAGTATTTTACCTAATTATGCTATTTTAGAATCAGTTTTTTTAAAAACTTTACCAATATATCAAAAGAAATGTACATTACTTGACGCATTATGTCAAGCAATCGAATCTTGGTGGAGTATTAATTCTACTGATGAAAGTAAAAATTATTCCAAAATAGCTATTGATAAAATTATTAAAAATATGGATAATTATATTCTTTCAAATGATGAAGTAGCACAAAATGAAATATTGGTTGCAGCTAATTATGCAGGTAGAGCAATTAATATAACACAAACAACAGCACCTCATGCCATGAGTTATAAATTAACATCAATGTATAATTTGCCACATGGACATGCTGTTGCGATATGTTTACCTGAAGTATGGAATTATATGTTAAATAATTTAGATAAATGCATAGATATAAGAGGAAAAGAATATTTAAATCAAGTATTATATGATATTGCTAATATCATGAATTATAAATCACCAATTGATGCAATTATTGGATTTAAAAAGATATTAAAAAAATATGATATTAGATATCCTATATCAAATGATAAAGAAAAAGATGTTAATAAATTGACAAAATCAGTTAACTTAACTAGATTGAAAAACAATCCTGTTCAATTAAACGATGATGTAATTAAAGAAATGTATAATTTAATAGTATATGGAGAATAAATTATGAAATTAAACTTTCTTAAAGAATTTGATTTTTTCACTGGAGTGCCAGATTCACAACTTAGACCATTATGTGATTATTTAATGAATACATATGGAATAGATCCCAAACATCATATTATTGCAGCTAATGAAGGAAATGCAGTTGCAATAGCAGCTGGATATCATTTATCAACACGAAAGATTCCAGTTGTTTATATGCAAAATAGTGGAGAAGGAAATATCATTAATCCTGTTGCATCACTACTAAATGATAAAGTATATGCAATACCTTGTGTATTTATCATTGGATGGAGAGGTGAACCAAATGTTCATGATGAACCACAACATATATTCCAAGGTGAAGTTACTTTAAAATTATTAGATGATATGGATATATCATATTTTGTTATATCAAAAGATACTTCAGAAAATGAATTAAATAATAAATTAAACGAATTTAAAGAAATACTATCAAAAGGGAAACAAGTAGCATTTGTTATTAAAAAAGGTGCACTTGAATATGAAGAAAAAGTAAAATATGTAAATTCATATGAAATGAATAGAGAAGAATCAATAAAACATATTGTAAATATTTCTAAAGATGATTTAATTGTTTCAACTACAGGTAAAGCATCTAGAGAATTATTTGAAATAAGAGAAAATAATAATGAAGGACATCAATATGATTTTCTCACAGTAGGATCTATGGGACATAGTAGTTCTATTGCATTAGGAATAGCATTACAAAAACCAAATAAAAAAGTATGGATAATAGATGGTGATGGTGCTGTATTAATGCATATGGGTTCTATAGCAGTAATAGGTGCAAATCAACCAAATAATATTATACATATTGTTATTAATAATGGATCACATGAAACAGTAGGAGGAATGCCTACAGTAGCTAATAAAACAAATCTATGTGAAATAGCAAAAGCATGTGGATATCAATATACTGTTCAAGTTAAAAATTATTTAGAATTAGATAATGAATTAATAAAAGCTAAAAACATAAATAAATTAACATTTATTGAAATATGTTGTTCTATTGATTCAAGAAGTGATTTAGGTAGACCTACAACTACACCAATTCAAAATAAAAATGATTTTATGAAGTATATAAAATAATTATTTTATATACTAAATATATTATTTCATACATATTAATCAAATTAATAATTAAACATGTTATACAAAGTCTTTATATATCATTGCTTGATTAATTTAAAATATAAAAACGCTAATAAAATAAAAAAATTTTATATAAGATATTGCAAAATACAATATATATGTTAATGATACCTAATATACAATTGTGTGAGGATAATTATGGAATTAGATGATTTAATACTGCAAAAGTTAAAGCAAGTTGAATTGAATATATTAAAAACATTTATTGGTGTATGTGAAAAGCTTGATCTTAAATATTATGTAATAGATGGCACATTATTAGGTGCAGTTAGACATAAAGGCTTTATTCCTTGGGATGATGATATTGATGTTGGAATGATGAGAAAGGATTATGAAATCTTTTTAGAAAAAGGGCAAGCATTACTTCCTGATTATTATTTTATTCAAACAAGAAATACAGATCCTAATTATCCTATGTTTTTTGCAAAGATAAGAGATAGTCGTACAACATTTGTTGAATCGGCTGTTAAAAATATAAAAATGAACCATGGAGTATATATTGATATATTTCCTCTTGATTATTATCCTGAAAATAAGATTAAAGGTAAATGGATTGAATTTAAGAAAAAAATCCTATTGGCACGAAAAATGGAAAGTTATTCAATAGATAACAGATCAAAAGTATCAATAACTAAATCATATGCTAAAAAAATATTGTGCTTTCTTAGCAAAATATTTTATCCTACAATAAATAGTGCATTTATATCTTGGAATAAATTATATTTGAATATTAATCATTCTAATTTAATAACAAATCATGGAGGGGCTTATTATCAAAAAGCGGTAATGCCATTTATTTTCTTCAATAATGTAGTTAAACTAGACTTTGAAAATATTCAAGTTAATGCTCCAGCTGAATATGACAAATATTTAACAAAAATTTATGGCAATTACATGAAATTTCCACCCATTGAAAATCAAATACCACATCATAATACAGAAATTATAGACTTAGAAAAATCATATCTAGAACATTTTGCAAATTAATAGATTATAGCTTCTAATTAAATTCAAACTCTTTTTATTAGTTTATTCTTAAAGTAATTGTTGAAGAATATGATGAACAAGAAATAAATGACATTATCAAATATTATATTGACATTTTTATTATGAATTCTAATTGAATAAAAATATTAATTTGCTCATCCTATATTGTAAAGTAGTTAATTTAAAAAAACTTTATGTATTTCTTGTAGTGAAATTAGATTATCAAATTGAAAATCATAGATTTCTCCACTTCGAGAATCACATAAGAAAAGGAAATTTATTAAAATGTCATCATTTGTAAATAGTATAATAATTAACAATGATAATTATGATATATTATATATTTTATCTAAATAAAAGGATCATTACAAATAGAAAAAGGTATAAATATAAACGAATAATGGGTGTGAATTACAAAAACAAGTAACCACAATAGAACAGTATTAGACTGCATTTACCTTGAAATAATAAAATATTAAATGAAGCTGATATAACTTCACTAAAAGTATATCATAAATAAAAAATTGCGTATAATTTAACATTTCAAATTAATTATACATTAATATTTCCGATTTTGAAAGTTGAATTTTATATATGAGATTAGATGAAAATCAAATGATTAAATTAAAAAAAATTGAATTAGATATACTAAAAGCTTTTATTGATGTATGCGAAAAGCTTAATCTTAAATATTATGTAATAGGTGGTACTTTATTAGGTGCAGTTAGACATAAAGGCTTTATTCCTTGGGATGATGATATTGATGTAGGAATGATGCGAAAAGATTATGAAATCTTTTTAGAAAAAGGACAAGCATTACTTCCTGATTATTATTTTATTCAAACAAGAAAAACAGATCCTAATTACCCAATTTTCTTTGCAAAGATAAGAGATAGTCGTACTACGTTTATTGAAACAGCTGTTAAAAATATAAAAATTAACCATGGAGTATATCTTGATATATTTCCGCTTGATTATTATCCTGAAAATAAGATTAAGGGTAAATGGATTGAATTTAAGAAGAAAGTTATATATCTAAGGCGCAGATCTGTCTTTACTTTAGATGAAAAATCAAAAGGCTCAATATTTAAAGAAACTCTAGCTAAAGTATTAGGGTTATTTACTAGAATATTTTATCCAACAATTAATAGTGCATTTAAAGCATGGAATAAACTATGCCTAAAAACAAAAGAATCTAAATTCATTGAAAATTATGGTGGTGCATGGGGTGTAAAAGAAATTGCACCAATTGATTGGTTCAAAGCAAATACACAACTAGAATTTGAAAAAATTAATGTACTTGCTCCTGATGGATATGATAAATGGTTAAAAAAAGTTTATGGAAATTATATGAAACTTCCACCAATAGAAAAACAAGTATCACATCATCATACAGACATCATTGATTTATCAAAATCATATACTTATTATATTGATAAAAAGGAGAAAAAATGAAACGAATAATAACTTATGGAACATTCGATTTATTACATTATGGACATATCAATTTACTGAGAAGGGCAAAGGCACTTGGTGATTATCTAATTGTTGCATTATCAACAGATGAATTTAATTTTAGAAAGAAAAATAAAAATTGCTATTTTTCATATGAGCAAAGAAAAGAGCTTTTAGAATCAGTTAGATATGTTGATTTAGTAATACCTGAAGATTGTTGGGAACAAAAGATAAGTGACATGCATGAATATCATGTTGATATATTTGTTATGGGTGATGATTGGGTTGGTAAATTTGATTTTTTAAAAAATGAAGGTGTACAAGTTGCCTATCTGCCTAGAACACCTGAAATTTCTACAACAAAAATAAAAAAAGATTTAAATAATTAATTTTATAATAGGGTTCAAAGAAAAATTTTTAGTTTTATCCCGCTTTAAAAATAAAGTATAAATAAATTTTTTGTTTAATTACACTTTTCTTATTTTTAGCTTTCGTAATCGTGTTAGATAAGACGTCTTGAAATAGGCTCTTCAAAAAATTTTGTGGTTTTGTGCCCAAAAACTAGAATGAGGCACAAAATTTTTGGACGATAGGCACAAA
>CANQOV010000024.1 GCA_947625575.1 uncultured Bacilli bacterium
TAATACTTTATATCGATATTTTGTTGTCCATACTATATGATATTCTATATCATATTGTACATGACTCGATTTTCTCACCACAAACCGCCTCACTTGGTTTGTTATTATACATCATTTTTGCCGAATTGCGGCAATAAATTGCCTCTTAGCTCTACAATAGTTTTACGTGCAAAAAGCACATGGCCTGAACCATTTTCCGATACAGTCAATATTTTAATAAGGACATTTTTACTAATTATTCACATATTTAAATTCATTTATTAAAAATTAGACATTATTGACGTTTAATAATTTTTTTATAATAAAAAATAAAAGTCAAAAAACTAATTATTGATATAATAATACTAATTTTTAATCCTTTTACATGATATTTTAACTCTATTTTATGATTACCATCATTTACTGGAATAGAAATTATACCATTTAATATTTTATCATAATTTACTTTTTCGTTATCTATATATATTTCAAAGCCATTATCATATGGTATTGTAATTATTAATAAATCATTATCTATTGCTGAAAAATTGCCAGTAAATCCATTAGATGTAATTTTAAGATTTTCAATTTTTTTACTGTTTAAGTCATCAATTAAATCTTTGAAATCAGTTTCTAAAACATATTCTAAAATTTCATTATCCTCTTCACTATATATTGCTTTAAAATCAGGAGTTAAGTTAATTTCAATTTTAACTTTATCGTCTTTTTTTAAATCATATATATTATCGACTTTTTCTTCATTAACTATTAAATTATAAATTTCTTCTCCACTTTTCTTTTTTATTATTATATTATTTTCTACTTCAAAGAAAAAGTTTTCCAAATTTAAATTAATTTTGCCAACAAGATCATCTGGAATATCGTAAGTAAGTATTACTTTACCAGGTAAACTATTATCATGGAGAACGTATGTATTTTCTTTTTCATCAATATTTTCAAAACTTTTTTGTGGATTTAAATATTTAATTTGTAAATTATATTTTTTATTAGTTAGCAGATTTAATATATCAATAATATTATTAGCACCAGATTTTAATTTTTCTTCATTTTGATTATTAACAATAAAACCCAAACTATCAATATAATATTTATTTTCTAAAAAAGATATTTTTGATGAATTAAATGCATAATTTCTAATTACATATTTTAAACCTAATAAGGAATCCATTAAAAATTGATTATTATAACTTATAACTGAATCATGATGATTTTCTGGTCTATAATCTTTTAGAAAAGTGGACAAATTATTATTATATATTGATGCAAATCTATTAATGCCATAATAATTAAACAATAAACCATCATTATTAGATACTTTAGAATTCATTCTAAAAAAATTATCATCTTCTTTAAGATTATTAATAAAATTATCAGTATTTTTTATAATTTGCTGATATTCGTTAACTGTTATATAATTATAATTATTGCCTTGATAATTAATATTGATATTCATTATAGAATTAATAGATAATTCTATAATTATTAAAAAATAAGTAATTTTATTTAATTTTGATTGTTGATAAGTTAAAATATAGTAAAATAACAAGCCAATACTTAATATTAACAACCATACATAAATTTTTTCTAAATTAAACATTGAATATATATAATTTTTATATATAAATAAAACTAAGAAAAAAATTATTAGAATAACTAATATTAATATCTTATTTTTCAACTTAATATTAATTTTTTCAATATCAAAATTATAAGCAATTAAAATCCAAAAAGCACTAAAACAAAAAACAAAACGGCCTGGAAATCCAATTGGTTGTTGGAAAAGATGCCAAATTAAATATCCAAAATTAGTTATTAGTGATAATAAATAGATTATACCAATAATATAAATTGATTTTTTTAGCTTTAAGTTTTTTTTATCATCACATAAATGCAATAAAATAACCACTATAACAAATAATGATATATAAAGTGGTGCACTACAATTTGATGTAACGCTTTCAATAGCATAATTACTTCCCATAATAAAATTGTATAAAGACCCAATTCCATCTTTATTTAATCCAAAATAATTAACATTGCTATAATAACTTATTCTTCCAGCAAATAAACTAATAATGGTTGGAATTAATATAGCCGCTGAACTTAATCCACAAAATAAACTAGTTACAAAAAATTTAATTGTACGTTTCTTCTTTTCTTCTTTTTTTAAATTACTATTGTATATTAAAAAGAAAAAATAAATAACTGAAAACAAACATATCATATAAGCTGTATAATAGTGAATTATAATCATATATGTTAAAGTAATAAAATACATTAAATTTTTATTATCATTTACTATTTTATCAATGCCAATCATTATCAATGGTAGCATATAAACGGCATCCAAAAATTGATAATTATGATAATATAGACTAACAAAACCTGATAAAGCATAAATTGTCGAAAAAATTAGGGATTTACTATTTATATTTTTTTTATAATTTAATAGTATATTCATTGTTAATCCAGATAAACCGATTTTAATAAAAATTAAAATAATATAAAATAAATCAAAATTTTCTTTACTAAAGAAAAAATAAAGCAAATTTAATGGATTACATAAATATGTCGTAAATAGAGGATAAAAATTTTCACCTAATCCTATATTAAAGGTAAAAAGATTAAAATTTTTTAAACCCTCAAAAAAAGCTGGATATTGGCTATAAGAATCTGATGTTCTTATAGACATACTACCAAATGGAAAAATATTCATACTATACATAGCAAAACAAAAAATTGCAATTGGCAAAATAAAAGAAATTATGTAATGAATAATATTTTTTTTCATAAAATTTTCACTTCTTCCTTTTTCTTATCACTCTCTTTAATAATATATAGTGGTCTATTTTTTGTTTCTAAATATATTTTAGATATGTAGGCTGAACATATACCTAAACAAAATAACTGAATACTAGAAACAAAGAAAATAATACAGACCAATGATAGCCATCCATTTACTGGATCACCAAAAATTATAGTTTTAAAAATTATAATCAAAATCATAATAAATGATATAAAACAAAATAATATTCCTAAAAAAGTTGCTATCATTAAAGGAACAGTTGAAAATCCAATAATTGCATCAAAGGCATATATTAATAATTTCCAAAAACTCCATTTAGATTGACCTGCAACTCTTTTTACATTATCATAACTGATTGATTTAGTATTAAAACCTAAATAACTAAATAGACCTTTTGAATAACGATTATATTCAGGCATTGATAACATTGCTTCAACAACTTGCCTAGTCATGAGTCTGTAGTCTGTTTCTCCTAAGACAATTTTATCTTTACTAATTTTAGAAATTAATTTATAAAAAACTTTAGAAAAGAAACTTCTGATAATAGGTTCTCCTTTCCTGTCTTTTCTTTTGGCAACAACAATATCATAATGTTCTTTAATAATATTATCATACATTTCTATTAAAAGTTTTGGAGGATGTTGTAGATCTGCATCCATTAAAGCTATATAGTCTCCAGTTGCTTTTTTTAATCCAGCATACATAGCTGCTTCTTTACCAAAATTTTTAGAAAAAGAAATATAATGAATGATATCATCATCATTTTTTAAATTTTTTATTATATTTAAAGTATTATCTTGACTTCCATCATCTACAAAAATATATTCAAAATCAATATTTTGCTCATTAAATTTATTTTGAATATTTTTCATTTCTTTATAAAATAAAGGTAAACATTCTTCTTCATTAAAACAAGGTATAATAATTGATAAAACTTTCCTTTTCATAAATTAAATCATTCCTTTCACTTCGTTCGCTTAAGCCACATTGATTCTTTTAATGCATAAAAAACAGCTTTACTATTTAATTAAAAAAGAAAGAATTAATTATATTTTTCAACTGTAAAATAATTATGATTAAATATTAAAACGAATAACCAATATAGCAATAAAAGCTTTAATCAAAATTTATAATTTTTTTAAAGAAATAAGCAATTTTTCAACACTTTTTTTTATTTAAAACTCATACCAGATATAAAAATAAATAAGGGACCATCAATAATTAAAGCATAATTTAAAACTTTTGATGAAACATATGATGCTCCACTTTTACATACAGTATGAATAAATACTATCCATAAAGCTACAAAACCTCTAAAAAAATCAATAGTATAGTCTCTTTTTAATTTTGTTTTCAAAAACTTACTCCTTTCTATGAGAATTTAATAATCAAATAATTATCAATCATCTTTATTGATCCTTTATCAGGATAACTAGGCATTTGTTTTACTTCATCTTTTTTAGAATATTCTTTAGCTATTGGAGAAGTATCCAAATTTTTATTAACAATATTCATATTTGCTCCTAAAAAATACCTTATAAAGCGATAAGTATTACGATTAGACGTTGTAGCAAAAAAGTAGCTTTGCCCTATACCTGTATAATCAAATCCTTGCTTTTCATCTACTAATGAACCATTATTTAAATTACCAATTAAAATAACTTCAGTTTTTCCAGGTTCGTAATTATCAACTGTTTCTGCTTGCATTACAACCCTATTTAAAATATTCATTGTAGAATCAAATTCCATTTTCCTTTTTTCATAAATTTGATTTGAATAAGCAATATTTAAACAACCAATTATAATCAATACAACATATGTAGTTTTTGATATTAAAGATTTATCTTCTTTTGATATTAAGCAAATTATATAAATATAAGTAATATTGATAGCAAAAACCATTAATCCATGTACTATTCCATCAGTAATAAAATAAATAACATTTAATGCAAAAGGAATAACTAAACAAAGTAATATAATTAAAAATACATAAAGCTTTGTATTTCTGACCCTATTAATGTTAACTGTCTTTTTAATCATTAAATAAATTGCAACTAATGCTACAAACATATGTAATATATAAGCAATTTTTATATGAAATGTAAATGGTACAAGGAAATATACAAAATAAGTTGTATATGTATCTTTAAAACACTTAATCAACGCTGAAAAATTATCAAATTCAAGAGCACGATTTATACTATTATATTCATTTGTTAAACTTATATTACATAGATAACTCACCAATTTACTGCAAAGAATATATAATATTAATGATAAAATAACAAATATAACAAATTTTATTCCTTTCTTTAAAACAATTTTCCAATCAACTTTATTTAATAAATCTTTTATTAATAATCCAATATATAATCCTAAACTAACTCCTAAATAACAATTATAAATAGCAAAACTAATTATTAATATAGGAATAGTTAATAAAGATAATTGATTATTTTTTTGAAAAAAATAAACGGCTAAAATTTGCAAGAAAAATGCAAAAATATACATATCTGAATAATTAATATAAGTAGCATTAAGAAAAGTTATTGTTGAACAAGTACATAATAATAAAGCAACAATAAAAACATCTCGCTTTTTATCAAGTGAAAATATTTTACAAATAAAATATATTGCCAATATCATAATGATAATTGATATTACTCCAATAAGTAAAGGTGGATAATATTCCCCTCTAATATATGTCCATACTGGTATTAAAAAACGTCCTATTCTTAATGAATTATTATAATTAAAATCATTATGAATAATAATCAATGAATCATGTGAATACAAAAGATTAAAATAGCAAAAACCATGAGCAACTATCATTATTAATGCGGTTATTATAGCTGTAAATTTTAACATCTCTATTTCTTTTTTATTTATTTTTAATTTAAATTTACTCATTAAATCATACCTTTCACTTCACTTCATTTGCTCAAACAACAAGCAAACATGAAAATAAATTTAAATTTTGTTCTTTTTTAATATAATGGTAAACTATTACCAGGTATACTACAGAGCACGAAAAGATGAGTAGTGGCAAAACTTAAACTTCTTAAATAAAAAAATAAGAAGCATGCCCAACCTATTAAAAATACCGATAATATGATTTTTCACTTAACTAAGTCAGACTATATTGTTTCGCAGAATAACTGATAACAGTTTACTATTTCAAAGAACGATTGTTTGTCTATTTTAACGTCTTCGTTGACGATTTTTATCGTGTCTCAAAATTTAACTTTTATTTTTAAACTTACTCCTAACAAATATATTTTATCAAATAATTATAAGAAATTAAATAAAAAAGATAACCTAAATAGATTATCTACATATTCATCATCATTAATAAAGCAAATATCAATAATACCATTACACCTACACCAGTTGTAATTAACATTTGCATTGTCTTTTTTTCCATCTTTTCCAAACGTTCTTTATACTTTAATTCACGAGCTTTTTGTTGTAAATTAGAAATTGTTCTTGAAAAAGCTAATAATTGCTCTTGTTTATGTTCTTGTCTACCTAATGATAAACGATATAACAAACGCATCATTCTCATTGAATCTCTAACAGGATAAGTTTTAGCAAAAGTCATATATGGATTTATCGAACTATCACCAGCATTAACTTCATTAATTAATTGTTGTAACCCTTCTTTAAATATTCCAGGAGCATCATTTATAGATTTTCCTAAAGCAACTGGAACCGTATAATGTTGAATCAAAATTTCCAAACTTTTCAAATAATGAGGTAACATAGCATCAATTTCATGTAAATGTTTTTTATAATAACTCTTGATATTACTATAATCTAATTTAAACATTAAATAACCAGCAATAATAGAAAACAAAACAGTTATATAAGTTAAATTAGAAATAAAGAAACATAACATAACAACAATTACAATTAACCCATTCTTAACTCTTTTATTGAAAAGAAAATCAGCATTAGCAGTATCACCATATTTAGCTTTTACGTAAAAATCCCAATCATTTTCTTTTAACTTTTTAAAATAAACTTCATTATCAGATACAAAACGATTAATACTAATACGTCCTGTATAATTTAAAAGAAAGAATATAATTAAAGCTATTGCTACTATTTCAAAATACATTATTCCACCCCCACATCTTCATAATAGAATCTTTCACCTTTATAAAGGAAGAAACAATTAATCCAAATTATTAAATGTAATATTAATTGAACATACCACATATCTAATAACTTAATGTAGGAATCAGTTCCTAATAAAAACTGCATAGCCATAACTAATAAAAACAAAGCTAAACCAAACGTAATAAATCTTTTATGAAAATCTGCTCGATCAATTTGATCCCGATAAACACCTTCAACTAAAGCATCAATATCCATTGATAAATTTTCCAATGATTCTCCTGAATCTTTTGCACCTTCTTTAGTTATTTGTAAAAATAATTGATGCATATTTTTAACCATATAATATGGATATTTTTGATTAAAAAATTCAATAGACTCATCAATAGTACCATTTTGATAAGACATATCAACCATCGTTCTAACATCCTCTAAAACAGGATCTTCCAAAATACCTGAATCTCTAACACCTTCCAAAGCTTTAACAAAACTTTGAGTTGTATTAAATTCCATAATTACATTTGTTGTATATGTTTGAATTTGTTCAAAAATATATTCTGAATATGCTTTTTGACATCTTAAATAAGCCAAAAAAGGTATAAATAATACAGCAAGACTAGCATATATAATCGCTATAATCAAATTATAGAAATACAAATAAGATATTCCACCAGCAACACCAGCGAACATAACTACTTGGGTCATGTATTGCCGAGGAGTATATTCTTGTCCTAACTCTTTTACTTTTTCTCTTACTTGTCTAAAACTATAGGGAGCATATTTTTCATAAACATTTTTAATTCCAGTATAAAAGAATTTATAAACATTTTCTCCATTATTTAAATAATACGACACAGCAAAAACACCAATTACTAGTAATATTATAAGTTCTATCATATTCTCCCTTCTTTCTACAACGTTTCTATAGTCTCAACAGTATTAGTTGCTACTTTTTCATCTTTAAAAATATCTTCTGGCAAACTAACTCCTGAAATTGCCAAATACTCTCTTAAATGATTAGTTGGATTATTCATTGTAATTTCACCAGTTAATGTTTTCTGAAATATAGTATTTACTTGTGGTTTATTTTCTTCATCAACATAAAATTCACAAATTTCCATTATCTCTCTTTGATATCTACCCAATTCTTTACTCATATATCCTTTAACATAAATACCAATTTGAACATATCTATGAATAGTAGATAAAAATTGTTCAACATCAATATTACTTTCAATTAAAGCAAACATACGCATCGGAATTAAACTAGCTTTATCTGAGTGAATTGTTGATAAAATATGGTGTCCAGAAGAAATACTATTACGAACAGCCATAACAGCTTCTGCACTACGAACCTCAGACAATAAAATCCAAATTGGATTTTGTCGCATACAAGTTACCAATACATCTGAATAACTCGCTATATTATTAGTTTTCATCGCAATTATATCACGATGAGGAAAAATACGATCTAAATGTAACTCCAAAGTATCCTCAATTGTAATTATTTTTTCATTTTCTCTAGTATGAGATGCCAAATATTTAACTAACTCTGTTTTACCAGAACCAGTTTCACCACTTACAATAATATTAGCATGTCCCTCAACACATTTTAATAAAAAATCAAGTAAACTAGCTGAAATATATTGTTCATTTAATAATTTTTCTCTATTTAATCTAATTTTAGAAGGTGTTTTTCTTATTTGACAAGCAATACCATTTGTTGCAATTGAATCATGAACGAAATTTAAACGTAATTCTGCACTTTCAGCATCTAGAAAAGGATGAGCCATATTAAAAGTTTTACCCATTACATTTGCACATTGAAAAGCAAGTTTTTCTAACAAAGCATTATTAATATCTGGTCTTTCCACTTGATAAGAACCTTTATCCAATGATTTAAGCCATATCTGACCATTATTACATATCGAAATATCAGTAATGTTTTCTTCTCTTAAAAACTCCTCTATTGGCCCAAAATCTAACTGCGAAAAGATAGCATCGTTCATGTTGTCACCCCAATTCTTTTTTTATTCTTTTAATTAATCATCAAAATCATCAATATCATCATTATTGTTATTATTGTTATTACTATTACCTGTTGATAAATTTTCATCAGGAATAACTTCAGTTTTTGATAAAATAAATTCTTTTACATAATCACTAGCTACTTCAGTTTCACCAGGATTAGCTGTATAGTTTTTATTTCTTGGAACTGGTACAATTTCTACACTATAACCAGATAAATATCTTGCTTTCATTAATAAAGAATACATATCATCTGGAACAGCAAACAATAAATCAGATGGTGTACGTGTTTCACCAGCAGTTTCAAATACTGATTTACCTTCAGAATCACGAACATCTAATACTTTAATACTACTAATTAAATTAGTATACATTAAACGATTATAATCATTTGTTCCTTTAAACCATAAATCTATATAATTACCTGGAAAAATGGAATTACCATATGTTGTATGTAAATCAACAGGTAAAGTAAATAAAGTATAACCATCAGGAATATCAACAGTAACACTATCAGGTTGTGTTTCTGGTGAAACAACCGTTTCAGTATAGAAAAAACTATTTTGTGGAATAGTTGTTCCATACATAACTTCTTTACCAATTAATTGATTTGCATTTCTAATCATATTAGTACTTTTGCTTAATACAGCACTAGATACTTCCATATAACCAATATCATCATTAGTAATAACATGTCTTGATGATAAAGTTGTTTTAGCATAAGGAATACTCGTTGGACTAATAGCACTATTAACCCTCCAAGTATATCCTATATACAAAACTAAAATACCAGCTACAACACAAATAATTGTAACGGTATTCTTATTACTTAAAAACTTTTTTAACTTTGCTCCTATATTTCCCATTTTTATTCCTCCTAATTCTTTAATAACTTGTATTTAATTCAAGTAAAGCATCAACTCTATTTACTATATCAAAAGATTCTGAATTTGAATTAATTTGATAAGTATTACTTTTTGAAGTAACTTCCACACTTACCTTTGGTGGAGATTCATATAAATTATAAAAATTTACATTACTTGTTCCATTTGGAATACTTTCAGATAATCTCCTTAAAAAATTTTCCACAAACTTCTCTTTATTAATTCTTAATTCTCCACTTTCACGATAGTAGCCATAGTCGACAGCGTCGACCATAGCTGCTTCGGAAATTTCTTTCAATACATAATAATCTTGAGTATTAGTAGCTGAAACATTTGATATTAACATCATTATAATAATTACTCCAACACCTAATGCAATTAACCAGTATCCCCAAAAAGATTCTTTCATATTTTAGCCTCCTATTTCCATGATGGTCCTATACCATCACTTCTACTTAATACACAATTACCATTAGTTTTACAATAATCTGAATCTAGCCATAATACAAACTCTGGTTTTTCAACATTTGCCGTAAAGTATCTATTAGATGTACTACTTAAGAAAGTACTTCGACATCTTACACTATATTCCAAACCAGTAACAGAATCAACATATCTATCACATTTCAAAGCATTTTCACCAGCATTATCTTCACCATCTGGAATAGTTGTATTAGCATAAGTTTGAGCATTTTTATTAAATTCTCTTATATTAGCTTTTTGTTGTTGAGTTAATGTATAAGAATATTCAGGTTCTTCATAAGTAGATTCTCCCTTTTCTTCTATTTCTTTTCTAGTAGCTTGAGCCTTTAAAGTTTGCCAATTATACCCTTCATTACGACAACCAGGTTCATTATTTTCACATGAATTAGGGAATAAGTCATTCAATGTAACAGTACGGAATTTATAAGTTGTACTATTTCCATCAAAGATACAAGTCTTACATGAAACTAAACAGTCACCATCACATTCATCATTACCACCAGGATTAGTACCTGGATTAGTTCCCGGATTAGTACCTGGATTATTACCTGGATCAGTATTTGGATCAGTATTTGGATCTTTTCCAGGATCTTTTCCTTTATCTTTAATTGTACAATCACCATTTTCACAACTAACTTCACATTGATCACAATTATTTACATATGCACAAACATAACCAGTTTCTTGTTCTAATACAGAATTATTTCCAGTATTTTCACATTTCTTTTCATCTGGTAGTTTATTAAATTCAGTAAGTACACTAATATTATTATTTTGATTAACTAATCTACCTAAACTATCATTATCATTATATTGACCAATATTACTAAATCTCAAAACAAATGGGAATGCTCCTTTACCAGTCTTTAATTCTACTGGTAAAGAATCAGCAGGTAATCTAGTCCATAAACAATCATTATAACTAGTACCTTCACAAACAGTTCCAGTTTGAATTGTACCATATTGATGATAAGTACTAAAATTTTGACTAGGAACATAAGTAGCACTATTAGTTACAGTTTTTTGAATCCATTTTGCTTGACTTACATTTGCAACATTATCTTTACATCCAGTATTATCACAACTCTTATAAGAAATATTTTTATATAAACCACTAGGAGCAGATTCTGAATTTGAAGTTAATGCTCCACTTAAACAATTATATTGATTATCTGTATCACCTAAACAATATACATTATTAACACTAGTAGAAACATCTCCACTTCTAGAAAATTTACCAGTTCCAATATCGCTATATTCTTTTTCATGATAAGTAAATTCAATAGTAGGATCAAATTTCATATTATTATTCCAATTAGAACATTTATTATATTCATCAATAGCATCTTTCATTTCTTGGTTAGCAGTAACTAAATTAGCATAATTAGTATCATTAGGATCACTTAACCACTTATTATATGCTTCTAAAATTTTAGCATTAATATTATTAACATCAGTTTCAAATAATTCACTATCAATAGCTTTTTTAGGATTATCAGCAGCACTAACATAACAATTTCTTGTACCACTTATTGATGTTGATAAAGTAAAGTAACCACCACTTGTTGAATGTCTTGCTGTAGGAACTTTAAAATCATATTTTTCATCACACCAAACTTTACAATAACGATTATTATTAATAATTGTTGTTGCTTCATAAGATGAACCTGCTTGATCTTCACCATCAATAACACATTGTTTTACAGGATTGACCGTATCATTACATTCACTAGCTTTCAAATTAACATCACTAATACTTCCAGTCTTTGCACTTTCCGTATCAAAATCATTGCATGTACCAGGAATTGAAACAGTTGCATTACAATTTGGACATTTTTCATCATATTCATCACAAGCCGGATCATTTGGATTCTCATCACATTTATCTTTCAATAAAGGACATTCACAATCATCCAAATATTCTCTTTCACTACATTGTTCTCCACCTTGATCTTCAACATCTTCATTACAGTAATATACATGTTCATCATTTTCATCAGGTGTTTCACATACATGTAAACATTGATTTCTATAAGTATTTTGATCTACTTCACTTCCGTCTTCTCCATAATAAGTTTTCTTACCAGAAGCATCATATTCAATACTACAATTATTAATACATTTATCACTACATCCTAATGAAGCAGCCTTAGAATCAGTTTTAGGGAAAACCTCATTAGTTACATTTCCATCTTCATCAGTCTTAGTATAAATATAATTTCCTGTATAACGACCATTAGATTCTTCACATACACACTCTTCTGTAGGTTTAAGTTTTAACTCAGTTTGAATTAAGAAAGTAGGTTTATAATTTTTAATTACTAACATTCTTTGTTGACTAGAAACATCTGGTGGGTCAACTATAAACATATTTGCTGAAGGACTTCTCTTATCTTTAAAAGCCGTTTTAATTTTAATACCATATTTTTGATCAGCACTTGCTTTACCATTTTTAGTATTAATTCTAACAAGATATCTACCCTTATATCCACCATTAGGATCAACTATCTTTTTCTTAATAATTTCTTCACAAACAAAACCATTTTCACAAGTTATATCAAATTGTTTCCATAATATTGATTCTGGAGCATGGCCTTCTTTTGCACTAATATCAAATTTAATAGTTGCAATATCTCCTTCTACTTTAGTATTAACAATAGATATATCCCAATCATCAGCCCAAATAGTTCCATTCTTAACTAATTGTTCATAAGTTTTCGTACCATTTTTAATTTTATTTCCAACACTAACAGCTTCTTTTACAATACTTAAAGCTTTTCTTACAGCACTATTATGCAAATTCCAATAACGGCTACTATTTCGATTTGCCCATTTATACATTTCAGTTTTAGAACTACTACCTTCAAAATCTAAAAAGCCATAATAACTTTCTAACCATCTAAATACCATAGTACCAATTAATCTAGCTTGTTGACTTTGTACACCACCATTATATATTCCATCTTTTAGCATTAATTGATAAGCATATGTTGCCGCAACATCAGAAGCTTGATATTTTCCTTTTTTCTGAGGAGCAATTATTCTTTCACAAGTATGAGCCTTTTCAATCATAGCTTTAGCAGGAGCTAAACAATATGATTGACCATATACAGCACCATCCTTATTTATGTTATAAAAATTTATTTCCTCACCAGTAGAATGATTAGTTCCAACATAATCCAAAATAACATTATTTTCTGGACATTTTGGCTTACTTGAAGTCACTGCTGACGTTACATTAAAAAACGTATACTCCAAAGCATCTACACTAATTGTTAACGAAATAAATAAAGCAAAAGCAAACAATAATTTTTTCATATTACATTCCCCCTATATTTTGTTTGAATTTATTTTTATTTTTCTTATAAATTACAAATACAATTACAATTATTAAAACAATTACCGTTACAATTCCAATATTTAATAATAATTTATTACTTGTTTTTTCAGATCCAGTTGCATTATTTTGAACACCATTATTCTGTGATTCTAAATAATCATTATAAATACTTTCATCGTTTCCAATTTCCGTTGTAATATACTTTTGACAATAATAACTATTATTATTTATACAATAGGCATATGATGAATTTTCATTATACATTGGTGTTTTTAAATCAATAATTCTCAATTCTTGATTTAAACAATCACTAACATCAGAATAAATTATTAATTTATAATTTCTTATTTTTTTATTATCAGGTACTTCATAAGTAATAGTTCCATCCTTTAAATCTCGATAATGATATTCTTTGTTAATTTTTTCATCAAGATTTTGAAAAACAACATAAATTTTATCTGTTATATTTTCAATTTTAATTGTTATTTTATCACTCTTTAAATATTCGCTTAATTCTCCAGTCTCAACATCAGATGGCGATATTTCAGGATGTTCTTTTCCATTCCTATCTAATACAACAGTATTTATATTATAATTCATTGTAACATTAGACGAAGCTGTATTAATTTCAAGTTGCGTTTTATTATCGCACTCAGCATTTATTTTGTCAATACCCAAAATGAATGCTAAACCTAATAATAAAAATATTTTAAATTTCTTCATTTTTTCACCAACCCATTTATATTATTATTTTAGCAAATAATAACATTATTTTCAATCATCTTTCAATAATTTAATAAAAAAATAAAAAGAATGATTTTTACACCCTTTTTACACTTTAGAATCTAATTCTAAAATAGCATCAACTCT
>CANQOV010000025.1 GCA_947625575.1 uncultured Bacilli bacterium
ATTTAAAAATCTCTCAAGCCCTTTTGCTATAAGGGTTTGGGAGATTTTGCTCTTTCAAAACTGATAAATTCAGGATTGTAACATATTCTTCTTTTTTTTCAAATATATTTACTTTTTTATTTTTTCTTTTTATAATATTTTTGGAGGTTAGTATTATGAAAGCCAAAGTTATTGATAATCTTTGCATTGGTTGTGGTGCTTGTACATACATTGCAGATGAAGAATTTGAAATCCAAGATGACGGACTATCACACGCAATCAATGAAACAGTAAAAAAAGAAAATGAATCAAAAGTAAAAGAAGCACAAGAATCTTGTCCTACAAGTGCTATAGAATTAACTGAAGAATAAACTAAGGAATATCAATTCCTTTTTTTATATTCTCTTTTAAATCTTTATCAAAGCACTTATTTTTTATTGCCATAATTTCTTCTTTATATGGTGCTACCCCATCAATCCAAGGTGTTTCTAATATTTTAGGAACATCTTCAAATATTTTATTATAAATAACATTTAACAAAGCTTCATATGGTATATAACCAAACCCTAAATTCTCATGTCTATCTTTATGAGATCCAATAGGATTTTTAGAATCATTAACATGAATACAACCAACTTTATCTAAAAGATTTAAACTTTTTAATTTTTCTATAACTACATCAAAATTACTAATATCATATCCAAAATCAGATAAATGACAAGTATCCAAACAAACCCCTATTCTATCTTTAAACTTAACCATATCTATAATTTTAGCTATTTCTTCTAGACTACCTATTTCTGTACCTTTACCAGCCATTGTTTCTAATAAAATAACTGTATCAACACAAGATAAAATTTTATTTAAAGCATTAACTATATTAACAATTCCAACATCTACAGATAATCCCACATGACTACCCGGATGTAAAACCATTTTTTTAATACCTAACTCTTCACATCTTTTACACTCATTAATTAAAAAATTAATTGAAAAATTATATTGTTCTTCGTTTTTATTATTAGCTAAATTAATAATATATGGAGCGTGTACTATAACATTATTAATATCGAAACCCACTTCTTGCATTTTTTTTATTGCTTTTTTTGTTAAATCATCTTCTATTTTATATCTAATAGTATTTTGTGGAGCTCCAGTATATAACATAAATGCGTTAGCACCATATGACAAAGCTTGTTCTAATGAGCCCAACAATTGACTATCTTTTGTAAAACCAACATGACTTCCTATTATTAACATATTACCACCAAATATATTTTAACAGAAAAAAAAGATCTTTAAAAGACCTTTTATTTTACAGCACTTATATCTACTGGAGCAGTACAACTAACATCTGCTTTTCCAGTTTGTAAACTATCTTCACTAATATCAGATTCTAACACTGCTGAAGATCCACTTCCAAAGCCATTACTACCATCAGTTAAACAAATAGAATAAGTAGCAATTCCAGCTTCATCAAATCTAACTGCTACATAAGAATTACTAGCATATGGTCTAGAATAAGGACTATTTACTAACTTCTTTTCTAATAATTCATTAATATTTTCTAATGTGTAATATACATCTGCACTATAACCTTTATTAATAACATCTAATCTAACAGCTTCAATTGCTCCAGATGCACTACTGACATATGCACTTTCCCTTGCAAAAGATAAATATCTAGTAACTGCAGGAACAGCTACTGCAACTAAAATAGACAAAATAACTATAACAGCCAACAACTCTATCAAAGTAAAACCTTTATTACTCAACTTCTTCATATTCTTCCTCCAACCACATATCCTAAAATAATATTAACATTTAATAAAAAAAAAGTAAAGATTATTAACACAATTTTCAATAGTTAATAACATATTTTTTAGATAAATCCTTTTCAAGTACATAACCATCATCACTATCTTTATCATAAATACCTTTAGTCTGATTGCTTTTTATATACTTAGTCTTAACATAATAATTAATAGCATCATTTTCCAAACAAATCTTAACTAAAGTATTATCACTATCATACTTACCATTACTAGCTTCATAAATAGTAACTTTCATCTTAGAAAGTGATATAACATAACAATTAGAATTAATTGTAAATAAATTATCATACTTATCTTTCAAAGAATAATAATATCTAGCATTACTAATCATAATCTTAGCATCACTAACATAAACTTCATCTTGACTAGAAACAATAGCTTTATTAACACTAGGTATAGCAATAAGAGAAATAATTGAAATAATAGTAAGAGTAGCAATAAGTTCTACCAAAGTAAAACCCTTATTTCTCATCAACACTCACCCTTTCTATAACACTCATCAAGAATAGAAGAAACATCACTAACATAATCTTTCTCTAAATCATATTCATTTTTTAAAATAGCCATAGTAGTAAAAGAGACCATAATAAATAAAACTAAAATTCCAAACACAACACTTATCATAGCAAAACCATTATTATCCATACAATCACCAAAAACTAATAACAGAGTAAAACTCTGTTATTATTATAAAACAAAACCTAATACTATTAATAAAACTATAACAAAAACAGCTCCTAATAATAAAAGCAAACTATTATTTTTATTTTCCATAAACTCTCCTTATATCATATTAAATTTAACATAATACACTAAGTTTTGTAAAGACTAAATAAAGTTTTTTACAACTAAATAGTAAAAAAATGTTAAAATTTTAACATTTTTTAATTACTAATTTCTAACTCTTTGTAAATTATCAATATTAGCTATATATTTTTTATCAGGATTATTTAACAAATACATCATTTTAGGTAAAACAAGTGTATAAAATAATTGTCTTTGCTCAAGACTGTACTTAATAGAATCCATAGAATCATCTTCAAATAAAATACCAAATAAACTCTTCTCTTCACAAGATAGCTTATTTAACATACAATCAACTTCACTTTTAGAAAATAAACAAAAAAATTTATAAATATTAAATAACTTACTCATAACTCTAAACCTCCATATAAGATCTAAAAAAGACAAAATATATTATAACACTTACTATCTTTAGTTGTAAATCCGATTATTATAAAATAATTAAAAAAATAAAACCCCAATTGAGCATTAAACTCAAATTGAGGTTTAATAAATATTTCTTAATTTAATTTTATTAGTTATTATAAGAATTTTTCTTAATAAATAATCCAGCTGCCATTAATGTTGTAAAGCTTACTACACCTAAACTAACAAAATTTAAAACGCTATCACCTGTATCAGGATTTTTTTCGCCTTCATATTTTGCAGTTAATACAACACTCTTAGCAAACTTAGTATCCATGCCAACTTCTTTTTTAGATTCATCATAAATACCTAAGTATTTTTTATCTGCTTGATAGCCTTTAATTGTTTTTATAGATTCATCTTTCAAATCAGATAAAGATTGATTAGCAAAAACCTTATAAACTAATGTTGTTTTTCCAAATTTAAGTGTTACTGTAACAACTTCCACTAATTGTCCTTCTTCAGTGTTTTCAACAACTACTGGAGTTTTTGTATCTACTGTATAAACATTAACTTTGTGTTCAGATTTATTAACAACTAAAGTTGTTTTACCAACTGTTACTGTTACGTCTTCCTCAGCAGATTCCTCTACTGTAACTCTTTGTGTACCTTTTCCGTCATAATCTTCTTCAACTAATACACTATCTGATGTTTTTACTGAGCCTGTAGAAACTTTATCAACTGTAAATTCAGCACCTTCTGGAACAGTAATATCAGCACTATTGTTATTAGCTAATGTACCAACTTCAAGGTCAGATTTTGCTCCTAATGTAAGTGCACCAGTAGCACCAACACCTGCATAGCTACCATTATCAGCTTTAGTAGTAAGGTCTGTACCTGTATTTCCAGTAGCAGTAAATTTACCACTTACAGATGATCCAGCTTCTAATGTTGCACCAGAAGCACCATTATCATTAACTGTCAAATCACTACCTTCTTCAGCAGTTAATTTAGTAGTTAATCCATTAGATTTATTGTCACTTGATACTAATGAGCCAGTTCCTGTAACTTTTGTAGTAACAGGCATAACACCATTACCATTTCCAGTTGCTTTTACAGTACCAGATACTTCTAATTCTTTAATAGTACCAATACCTGCTCTTTGATAGCCTGAAACTTCTAAACTTCCGCCATCTTCAACCTTAACTGTTCCGTTCCAACCACCAGTAGTACGTGAAATACCAGCTGCTCCTTTTCCGGCAAATGTTCCACCCTTTTCATAATCAGGATTCCAATCATCTGTAGCTTTTAATACTACTTTTCCTTTAACATCTAAAGTAGAGCCATTACCTAACACTAAGTTTGCAACTTCTATACCACTAGCAGCAAAAGAATCATGCTCACCATCAGTTAATGCAAAATCTTTAAATGTTAAAGTTTTACCAGCATCTACAGTAAGTGTTTGACCATCAGCAACTTGTAAAACTTTATTAGTTATAATTACATCTTTATCAAGAGTAAATCCAGTAGTAACTTTAATAACTCTACAAGTCTCGCCATTTGCAGTTTCCAAAGTGTCGGTACTAGTAACACTTGTACTACATACTGTAAGAGCTGATGCAGCATTGGCACTAGTAACAGCAAAGAACATAGCAACCAAAGCCATAAACATTAAATTTAATTTTTTCATACTTCTCCTCCTTTTTAAAATTAAATTTTGAAATATTACTATTTCATTTTAATTATAACCCCCCCCCCAGCCTCTGTCAACAATTATTATATTGAATATAATTTATGATTTATCACACAAAAAAAGATATGAAAATCAACTGATTTTCATACCTAATTTTTACTTATTAATTATAAGATTTTTTGTTTAAATATAGTGCAGCACCTAAAATTGCCATTGTTGACATAGTAGCTATTCCAACATATGTCATAATGTTATCTGCAGTATCTGGATTTTCAACTACAAATGTAGCTGTTACAGTTACTTGGCTTGCTACCATTGTAAACTTACCATCTGTAACTTTTAACTCTTTTCCATCTTGAGTTTTAACAACTAATTTATCTAGTTTATATCCTTTTTTAGCAGTTGTTTTAACTGTTACTACTTCGCCTTCTTTAGCAACTTCTTTATCTACTGTAACAGTTCCGTTTTTTGTTGTATCAACTGTTACTGCATAGCTAACTTCTTTACCTTCACCAAAATCAACATTACCACTTAATGTAGCACCTTTTGCTAAAGTTACATTACCATTGAAAGTTAATTTTTTACCTTCAGATACATTAATTTTTAATCCTTCAGGGATTACTACATCTTCACTTACTGTAGTTTCTTCGTTAACAGTAACTTCTTTAAGTCCTAATTCTTCAACATCTTTTAATGCATCTTCAACAGATAAATAATAATAACCATCTTCTCCATTTGATGCAGTTATTGGAAATTCAATATCATAATCAATTGTTACATAATGATATTTTGGACTTTGATCTTCATCAGATGTTGCTTCTCTATATACCCAAACGATTACTTCATCTTCTGGAACACTAAAAATGAATTTTTCTCCATAATCAGCATCACTTACTGAATCAACACCTAATAAAGTTTTTAAATTATCTCCAATACTAGTTGCTCCATTTCCAGCACCTGTTACAGGAGCCCAAGCACCATCTTTTTTATAGCTAACTTGAACTGCTAAATTCCAAAACTCTCTCATTGTGTCATATTTTTTCTCACCAGCTAATTTATCTGCTTTAGCTTTAGCTTCAGTAGCAGCTTTCTTTAAGTCAGCTTCGTAAGAACTAGTTGATTTAACTTGGCTATATTCCATGTTAACTTTTTCACCTGTTACAGTCTGTGGCTTAAGTCCGAAATAAAATAAACCTAAACTAGAGCCTTCTCCAGATGTTTGTCCTAATATTGTATTAACATTATCCTTAGTTACTTTTACAACTACATGAACTCTATCAATAGTGTAATCTCCAACTTTTACAGCATTTTCATCTTGTGTAATAGTTAAAGCACTACTTAATGGATTAGTAACATTAAATTCTGTTCCTTTTTGAGCACTAACACCAGTAACGGCAACAAGCATAGCTAAAAGTGAAATTGCAAATAATTTTAATTTTTTCATTTTATCACCCTTTCTTAAAATTGCTCTTGTAGACAACTTTCTCCTTTCCGATTTTAATTATAACCCCCCCCGACCTCTGTCAACAGTTATTATATTAAACATAAAAAAGATATGAAAACCAATTGATTTTCATATCCTATTTCTACTTATTAATTATAAGCTTTTTTATTTAAATATAGTGCAGCACCTAAAATTGCCATTGTTGACATTGTTGCTATTCCAACATATGCCATAATGTTATCAAAAGTTTCAGGATTTTCAACTATCTTTTTAAATGTTGTTGTTACTGTAACATCATCATCTGGCATTTCAAAAGTAGCACTTCCTTTAGAAACAGTTACTTTTACAACCGCACCAGATTTAGTCTTAACTACAACTTTATCTAATTCATAACCTTTGTCTGCAGTTGTTTCAAGAACAACACTTTCTCCTCTATAAGCTGACTCAACAGAAGATGTTACTTTACCATTTTTAGATGTTTCAACAGTTACACTTCTTAAATGAATTACTTCTCCAGTTTCTTCATCTCTTTTAGAATTTTCACTTAAAAATTCACTAACTGTGTCATTACTAAATGTACCATCACTAATAGTTGTAGTATTATCTTCGGCATTACTTACAACTTTTTGATCACCATTTTCGTAATTACCACCTTTAATAGATAATGATGCACCACCATCACCTTGTTTTTGATTTGTGATTAAAGCATAGTGTTCACCTTCACCATCTGCTTTAAATTCACCATCTTCAATAGTCATTGTACCAGCATTTTGAATTACTGAGAAATTATATTTTTGAACAAATGTACCGTCATTTATAGTTGCAGTACCATTATTAGTAATACCCCATGATCCAGCTACTCCAGTTGCTACTTCGCCACCATTAATAACAAGTGTTCCATTTTGTTCATTATGAATAGCAGCAGCATTTGTTTCTTTTGATAAGAACTTACCACCATTAACTGTCATTTTTCCTTTGTTAACAACAGTTGATAATCCTGCATGTCCTCCAAGAGTTTCATAGCTACCACCTTCAACTGTTAACTCACTTTCATTAACAATTGGTGAAGCAGTACTTGAATCATCTTTAGAAGTAACTTTACCAGTTTTACCTGCTGAGCTATCAATAATAGTTACTTTAGCACTATCTTTAATCCAAATTGCAGAACAACCATCACAAAAATTTGTTAAAGTATGTCCATTTAAATCTAAAGTTACAACTTCACTCTCACCAAATACAATATCTAAAGAAACTTTATTTTCATCTCCAATTAATTTAAGCTCATATGGTCCACTACCCTTAACTTCAACAACATGTGTAAAATCATCAAAACTATAACTATCTTCACTACCAAGACTAACAGCATTTACACTTTTAACACTTACAAAAGCTAATAGCATTGTTAGAACTAATGTTGTAAATATTTTAATTTTTTTCATATTTTTTTAAATTGTTTTTTCAAACAACTTTCTCCTTTCTAGTTTTAATTATAACACCCCCCCCGACCTCTGTCAACAATTGTCCTAAAATATAAAAATAATTTACACAAAAAAAAGATATGAATTTTTTTAAATTTCATATCTTTATATTTTTTTATTAATTATAAGATTTTTTCTTTAAATATAATGCTGCACATACAATTGCCATAGTTGAAACAGTAGCTAAACTAACATATGTCATTATACTATCTACAGTATCTGGGTTTTTTGCTGTTACTTTAAATGTTGCAGTTATGGTTACATTACCTTCTGGCATTAAGAATTTACCTTTTGTAACTTTAACAGTTTTATCATCACCATATGTAACAACTAATTTATCTAACTCATAACCCTTATCTGCAATTGTTGTAATAGTAACTTCTTCTCCTACAACAGCATCACTATATTCAGTAGTTACTTTACCATTTTTACTTTCATTAATAGTAATTTTATATACAGTTCCTACTGTACCACTTTCAGATTGTCCTAAATCTTCACTTGTTTGTATGTATTCTGCAATATCATCTTTTTCTCCTGCACTTAAGAAAGTACCACCACTAACGAAACCATCACCAGAATAATTTACAATTTCAAAAGATCCTTTAGCACTTTCAAAATTACCATCTTCAACACTTATTGTTAATTTATCATTTTGATCTTCACTTGTTGATGGAGCAGAAATTACATAACCTTCAGTACTTGTTAATGTTCCGCCTTTTACATCAACACTAACTTCATCAACAGGCTCTACATAAATAGCAGCACCATTAGCATAAACTTTGCCATTGCTAGAAGCTGTAAAGCTATCAACACTACCATGACCTGTTGCAGAAATAGTAGCACTATCAGCGACTTCTAATTCACCCTTAGTCATAGCAACACCAGCTTCATAACCAGTAACGGTACCTTCAACAGTAATTTTTCCATTAGCCATTTGTAAAATTGCAGATCCTTCAGTACTACTAACTTTACCAGTCTTACCTACATTAACATTTAAAGTACCTGTACTAGAGTAAGCACCATTAATTGCTGACCAAGTTCCATCATTAACAATTGTACCCTCTACATTAAGTGTATAAGTACCGTTTTGATATGCTACAACTCCAGCACCAGTATAACTTTTAACAGTTGATTTCTCATCAATTGTTAAAGTTTGTTCATGATTATCATAAAAACAAATTGCAGAACGATGTAAAGATTCAACTTCCATATTTGTTAAAGTTAAATTTGCAGTAGAATATAATGTAACTGCAAAAGCATCTCTACTACTTCCATCTCCAAATGTAGGAGCAACCTCTGATACAACTTTACCATTTTTTAAAGTTACTTGTGAGTAGATTACTAAACCAAGACCATTAGCCTCACCACCAGTAAGCTTTAATGTCTTACCATTAAAATCAATAGTAAGTGGTTTTTGAACAAGTACATAATTAGATGACTCAACATCTTTTTCAAGAACAACAGTATCGTTGTTTTGAGCAGCACTAAGTGCATCACTTAAAGTTGTATAACACGCATCCCCAATTTTTGCTTCATGTGTTTGTGTACACTCTACAGCTTCAGCAGCCTGAACAAAAACTGTAGGTACTAACATAACAACTAAAGCAATAACAAATAAACTTAATTTTTTCATATTTTTTATAAAATTGTTTATCCAAACAATTTCTCCTTTCACTTGTAATTATAACCCCCCCCCCAGACATTCTGTCAACAATTATTGTAAAATAAATTATTACTTGACACAAAAAAGATATGAAAAGCATTTTGCCTTTCATATCTTTATATTTTTTATTAATTATAAGCTTTTTTCTTTAAATATAATGCTGCACATACAATTGCCATAGTTGAAACAGTAGCCAAACTAACATATGTCATAATGTTATCGAAAGTATCTGGGTTTTCTGCTGTTACCTTAAATGTTGCAGTTATAGTTACATTACCTTCTGGCATTAAGAATTTACCTTTTGTAACTTTAACAGTTTTACCATTACCATATGTAACAACTAATTTATCTAATTCATAACCTTTATCTGCAGTTGTTTTAACTGTAACTTCTTCACCCTTAACAGCATTACTATATTCAGTAGATACCTTACCATTTTTAGCTTTATTAACAGTTATCTTATATACAGTTCCAACTTTACCGCTTTCAGATTGTTCTAAATTTCCTTCTTTTGGTAAATATATTGTAACATCATCTTTTTCTCCAGCACTTAAGAAAGTACCACCAGCTACTGAGAAATCAGTAGTATCATCACCATATGATAATATAGAACTTTCTTCTCCATCAACAACTCCATTAGTTACAGTAACTTTACTCTTATTAGGATATCCATCTTTTTCACTATTATCTACTATGATACCAGTTCCACTAGGTAACTTAACATATTCGCCATTTTCTTTAGCATCTCCAACTCTTAAGTCGCCTTCTGAACTAACAGTAGCTTTAATTTTACCACCAGTAACATTAACATTTCCTTGACGAGCAACAATACCAATCTTACCAGTAATTGTAGCATCACCAGAAATATCTAAATCACCATTTTGTGGATGATAGATAGCAGCACTTTCTGTACTTGTTAAATTACCACCACTTATAGTAATTTTAGAATTAATAGTAGCATTTTTACTTCCTTCTGGAGAGCCATTACCTGAAACAGCAAATGACTTAGCAGTAATGTCACCACCTTGAATATCTAATGTTGGTTGTTTACCAAATAATGCAACACCACCAGTAACAGTACCCTTAGTTATAGTAACTTTTGCTCCTTCTCCAGCTTGATCACTATCTTTATTATGACCAACTATGATAGCAACATCATTTTTAGATGTATCATCATTTTCATTAATTTTAATTATACCACCATCAATATTAGCTTCTGATTTACCATATGGAACAAATACCGCTGGAACGTTTTTCTTATTTTCAACAGTACCGTCCTTTATAGTTAATTTAGCAGCATATTCTTTAGAATTACCAACTTGAATTGTTGCAGAAGTACCATCAGATGTAACAGCACCACCATTAACGATAGCTTCACCCCTTGCAACCAAAATACCTAATCCACTAGCATTAGTATTAACTACCTTACCACTTTCAATAGTAAATTTTACTGTATCTGGCCCACTAGGTTGACCAACTTGTACTGTTTCTCCAGGTGCACTAGAAGTAACAGTTCCTCCTTTAACAGTAGTCTCACCATCAACAATAATTATTGCTTTGTTAGATTCACCACTAGTATGAGTGTTTTCTATTGTACCACCTTTTACTGTCAATGTTCCTTTAACAAAACCGCCATCTTTACCAGCACCACCTACAGCAACTGTATTAGATGTATTAGCAGTAATGCTTCCATCATTAACTGTAGCTTCTCCTTGAGCAATATTTAATGCAAACCCACTGTCATTATTGTGACTATTTTTAACAGTTCCACCATCCATTACAAATGTTGCACTTGATGAAGCTTGTCCAATTTGCAATGCTGAATAAGCATTTCCTACTTCAATTGTACCACCTTTAAGTGTTAATTTACCTGTAGCTACTAAAACAGCTGCACCATTGCTACTAGTAATCTTACCATTTGAGCCAGAATCTTTAATAGTTACATCGCAACCTACAAATGCTACACCAGCACCACCATTTACATTGGCATTAAGAGTTTGACCATTTAAATCAAATGTAAAAGCCTTTTTATCAGCTCTAGCCATGGAAGAAATTGTATCTTCTTTAAGCATTTTTACTGTACCCTTATCATCAACTTCTTTAAAGGCATTAGTTAGTGTTTTACAATATTTTGTACTTGATCCAACTGTAATACTATATTTAGCTTGTGAATCACTATTTTCAGCAGTACATTGCAATTCTTCAGCATTAACACTGGTCACAGTTAAAAATAAAGCAAACACCATCATTAAAAATAATTTAAATTTTTTCATATTTACTTCTTAAATTGTTTTCCCTTTATAAACAACTTTCTCTCCTTTCTAGTTGTAATTATAACCCCCCCCCCAGGGTATTTTGTCAATAGTTTTTTATATAATCAAAAAAAATTTACACAAAAAAATATGAAAAGCATTTTGCCTTTCATATCTTCTTTTTTTACTTATTATTTACTGTTTTTTTTCTTAAATATATTGCAGCTACCAAAATAGCTACCAAAGACACACCAGCAACTCCAACATACAACATAATATTATCTCCTGTATTTGGATTTTTTGCTGTCGCTTTAAATGTTGCTGTTAAAGTAACATCTTCATCTGGCATAACAAACATACCATTAGTAACTTTTACTTCAGTTTCAGATTTAGTCATAACAACTAATTTATCTAATTCATAACCTTTATCTGCAGTTATTTTAACTGTAACTTCTTCACCCTTAACAGCATCTGTTGGAGCAATTACTATACCGTTTTTTGCACCAGTAACAGTAATACTATGTACTGTACCAATTTTTCCACTTACAGATTGTCCTAAATCTTCAGATTCAAGATAAGCAGCTACTACTTTTTGATCAAATGTTCCACCTTTTACAGAAATAGCTTTATCATCATTATCTTCTTTCTTATAATTTAAAACTGCAGCTATATTTGCATCAAATTCACCATCAGTAATTTCAACTTTAGAAACATCTGGATATGTATTTTCAGTATTATCTACCAATACAGCAACACCAGTAGGTAATTCTACATACCCACCATCTGCTTTAGCATCTCCAACTCTTGCAACTGTTCCATCACCATTAGCATCTACTTTTACTTTATCACTAGTAATATTAACTTTTCCTTGACGAGCAACAATACCATTTGTTCCTGTAATAACCCCACCACTAATATTCCAAGTAGCTTTACCACCAGAATAAATTGCAGTAGTATCTTTTGAAGTCAAAACTGCTCCATCATAAATATTGATAACCGCATTACCACTAGTAACAGTTCCATGAGTAGTAATTGCAAATGAATAAACATCAACCAAACCTTTAACATCAACTGTTAAATCCCCAGCATCACCACTAGTTGGGAATACTCCAATTCCACCAAAACCAGCAATTTCAGCATTTTCACCAAATACTAGTTTAGTAGTTTTGCTATTACCACCAATTGCTGCCAAAGTAACAAAACCATCATCTGTAGACTTTGTTAAAACAACATTATCTACTACTAATGATCCACCAGCATATGTTCCTACTGGAGTATCTTTAACACCACTTCCATCAATAGTACCTTTTTTATCTGTACTACTTGTAATAGTTAATGAAGCATTATCATTTACTCTTAAGAATACATTTTCTTTTAACTTTAATGTATGTCCTGCCAAATCTAAAGTTACATCTGTTACAGAAACAACAAACTTACTTGAATCATTTATTTCAGTAATATCATCTTTTAACTTACAAACATTTTGAGCAGTACCTAAACAAGTTTTTAAAGTATCCCAATCTTCAACTTCAACTTCATTCCCTTGGGCATTAACACCTACAACTACAGCAAACATAGTTATAACTGACATAAAAAATAAACCTATTTTCTTCATATGATTTCTCTCCTTTCCTACAAACAAAATATGTTATCTTACATAACAAGAATAACATATCTATTTTTATTTTTCACTACTTATTTTTTAATTATACATTTATTTACATTTTTTTATTTTTTAAATTTTTTAATAAATTACTAAAGCTGAACGACCAGTGACAGTTGCATTAGCTGCACCAGTATCACTAGAAAAAGAAAATATTCCTCTATATCCCAGTGCATGACCACGGTAGAAAACATAACAAGACCAACCTGAAATAGTTACAAAGCTTACTCTATCACCATACCAACCACCATAATAAATAAGCTCTTTTATTATTTCTTTTGTGGTATCACCAAGTTTTGCTCTTTTGAAGGCAGTAGCATCATGAAAAGTAGTACCATAACTATATTCATCATAATATTTTTTGTTTGGATAGCTAGTAAATCCTGCTGCTGTTACATTTTGTCCTTTCATACTGATCATAGTAGTATCCCAGAATCCTCAAGACATATCATATATTCCATAATTTCTTCGTTTTCTAACATATTAAAAATGTGTTATTTTCTTTTTATGTAATAACACATTTTTATTTGTTTTAAAACATTATTTTATGGATTTTATTTCTTCAATACTTAATGATGTTATTTCACTTACCTTTTCTATGTTCATACCTTCTTTTAAAAGATTTTTAGCTATTTCTAGTTTTTCTTGCTCTCTTCCCTTTGTAATACCTTGAGTAAGCCCTTTTTCCATGCCTTTTTCTATGCCCTCATTATAGCTTCTTTTCTCTATCTCATCTATCATTGCTAGTCTTAACTTTTCTTGATCAACTTCATAATCATA
>CANQOV010000026.1 GCA_947625575.1 uncultured Bacilli bacterium
ACACTATTAATTTTACTTCCTAATAAGTTTGCTCTAAAAAGAGCATAACTTGTTCCTACTAATAACAAAGTTAATACCAATCCTCCGATTAGGATTATATTTTTTCTAGTTGCCCCCCCCCCAGACTGTTTTTTTATTTTCCATAGAATCCTCCATATTTATGCTATTACATATGGTGATGTAATTGTTCCTTTTCCATTTGAAACTTTTATATCACTTACAAGATTAATTACTGGTCTATAGATAGCGTCTTCTTGAGATACATATTTCATATGTGCATACTTATTTGCAACATAGCTCCATGTCATAGATATAGTCCAGTTGCTGTTAGCTGCTCCAGCTGGACTACCTAACCAATAATTATTATTACTTTTTAAATAACTTTCACTTTCTGTTGGTATAAATTTAATTCCTGACATTAACATTTCATCAATACTTAGTAAACCTATTTTTAATGATAATATTCCATGATTATTACCGTCTGTTGTACAATTAAAGCTTGGCGTATAATTATCTTTTAACACTACTGTAGCACTTCCTACAGGAATTGATTTGTCATATATTACTTTTAATTGTTCACAGTATATTCCTTTAGCTATTTTTGCATCAAACGTTTTTAAATTTGTATCATACCATGACTCTAATTCTTTTTTAGCATCAGAGTTAGTATAATAAGTAGCATTTATGTCTGTATTATTAGTTTGTTTATACGCATACATTTTATTGTTATTTATTCCATCTTGTAATATTAATCTTATTGTCCCGTCTTCATTTATTCTTACTATTCTCCAAATCATATTTGCAAAAGAAACATAGTTATTATCTACATTACCTACATAATATAAACTTTCTTTTCCATTTGTTGTTTCAGTTGTTTTAGATAAATTATCTTTTAAGATTATGGAATTTAAAGTTTGAAATTCTTTTAATCCTTCGTTTATTTTTACATTTATTTTAAATTTATAACTTTTTGGCTCGATTATTATTGGTCCATCTTTATCTAAAGTACCTAAATCTATATTTTGTTCATTTATCCAACTTCTTAATCTATATGTATCCTTTGGATTATAGTTTTCTTTTTTAAAAGCCATGGTTTCACTATATAATAAATAGTTATTTTCTTCTTTGTTTAATTCATCTATATTTGTTGTTTGTAATACAACTTGTTCTTCATTATTTACTAATTTTGTTAAATTTATTTTTACATTTTCTATTATTGCATCTTTGGTTACTTCTTCTAAATAAATTAGATAATCTAAATTACTTTCTTTTTGGTATTTACCTTCGATAGTAAATTCAAAATAATCTACTTTTTCTAATGCTTCTTCATCTTTTTGATACATACTTGTTATATTTAGTTCATTACCTTCTTTAAAATGAAGTTCAAACTTATCTGTTCCAACACTACTTATTTTACCTCCAATTATATTGGCTTTAAAAAGAGCATAACTTGTTGTTGTTAAAGTTATTATTACTAATATAGCAATTATTAAAATTAAATACTTTTTATTTATTGGTTTTTTTTGTTTGTCTTGTTCCATGCTTCCTCCATTTTAAAAAGTGTGTTATTTTCTATTTATATAATAACACACTTTTAGTTATTTTAAAATAATTATTCTATTACTTTTATTATTATGTTTTGTTTTTTTGGTTTTAGTTTTGTTATTTTAAATGCTTTATATAATTCTTTTAATGATATTGGTTTTTTACCATATATAGTACATAATAAATCATTTTTTTCTATTTTATCATTTATATTTTTATTTAGTATTATTCCTGCTTTGTAATCTATTTTATCTTCTTTATTTATTCTTCCTGCTCCTAGTTGCATAGAAAGATGACCAATTATTTTAGCATCAATACTTTTTATATAACCACTTTTTTGAGAATATATTTTTGTTCCTTTAGATAGTTTTATACTATTAATATCGCCTTTTTGATATTTTATAAATTCTAAAAACTTTTGGTATGCTAAACCATTTTGGATTGTTTCTATTACTTGTTTTTTAGCTTCTGTTTCAGTTATATTTTTATAATTTGATACTATGTTAGTACACATTTGTACTATTAAATCTTTTAATTGGTTTTCTTTTTTATTTTGTAAAATATCCATTACTTCTTTTACTTCTATAGCATTACCTATATTATCTCCAAGAGGATTATCCATTTTTGTTAAGATACAAATTACTTTTTTGTGATAGTTTTTACCTATTTTTATCATTATATTAGCTAATTGGGTTGCTTCTTTTATATTTTTTACTAAAGCTCCTTTACCAACTTTAATATCAATAAATATTTGATTTGTACCTAGAGCTATTTTTTTACTCATTATACTACTTGCTATTAATCCTACATTATTAGTTGTATTAGTTACATCTCTTAAAGCATAGACTTTTTTGTCTAAAGGACATAGATCTTCTGTTTGAGAAGTTATTACCATTTTTATATCTTGTAATTCTTTTATAAATTGTTTTTCTGTTAAAGAGGTTTTAAAGCCTTTTATTGATTCTAATTTATCAATAGTTCCTCCAGTTATTCCTAGAGCTCTTCCACTCATTTTAGCTACATAGACATCTAGGCTTGCTAATATTGGAGCAAGTATAAGAGTAGTTTTATCTCCAACCCCTCCAGTAGAGTGTTTATCTATAGCATTTATTCCTTTTAAATTTAGTTTTTTACCACTTTCAATAAATATATCTGTTAAATCTATTGTTTCTTGTTCATTTAAGTTATTACGACATATTGCTTTTAATAATTTAGTCATGTCTTTATCTGTTATTTTATTATGGAGATAGCCTAGAAAAGAATAAGATAATTCTTCTTTAGAAAGTGGTTTGTTTTTTTCTTTTTTTAATATTATTTCTTGTATTTGCATTATTTTACCTCTTTTATATAGTGTTTATAAGCATATATTCCCTCGGGTATTATAGTTAAGAAAGCTATTATTAACATTATTTGTGAATAAATGGTCCATTTTTGTAATAATAGTACTAGTGCTATAGCTAGAAAATGAAGTGTTGTCTTGGTTTTTCCATATATATTTGAGGGAATTATTATTTTCTTTTTAAACATTAGATAGTAACCTGTTATGGCTACGATTATATCTCTTATATATATAAATAGACTAGATACTGGTATTGTTTTATTTAACAGTAGTGCAATAGTGGTAAAAATTACTAAACATTTATCTACAATTGGGTCTAGTATTTTCCCTAGATTTGTTACTTTGTTATAGTGCCTTGCTATATATCCATCTAGAAAGTCGGTAATTATTATTAGTATATATACTAGAAAGACTATTTTGGAAGCAGTACCTTTATAGTATATATAGATAGAAAGTGGTATTGTAGATATTAATCTTATTATTGTTATGATATTTGGTAACATGGTTACATCTCCTTTGTTAATTTGGTATTTTTAATATTTGGCCAATAGATAAGGTGTCTGTTACTAAGTTGTTTAAACTTTTTATTGCTTCTATTGTCGTGTTGTATTCTTTAGATATTTTATATAAGTTATCGCCTTGTTTTACTGTGTAAGTTATTTGGTTAGTGGTTGGGATTATTAATGTTTGACCGATAGATAAGGTATCACTTGATAGGTTGTTTTTCTTTTTCAAATCTTCTACAGTGACATTATAGATAGTGGCTATTTTATATAGACTATCTCCTTTTTTTACTATGTAGGTTATTTGGTCTTTTTCTGGTATTTTCAGTACTTGGCCGATTGATAAAGTATCTGTTACTAGGTTATTTAATTTTTTTATAGAATCTATTGTTGTATTAAATTCTTTAGCTATTTTATAAAGAGAATCTCCAGCTTGAACAATATAGGTATTAACCATTGGATTTTTATTTGAAGTTGGAATAGTTAGTATTTGACCAATTGATAAGTTATCACTCGAAAGATTGTTAGCTTTTTTTAAAGCTTCTACCGTGATGTTATAGCTATTAGCTATTTTATATAAACTATCTCCTTTTTTTACTATGTAAATATTTTCATTTTGAGGAATATAGGGAACTTTTAGATAATTAGCAAGAGAACTTACTACTGTTTCAACATATTTTTCTTGATTATTTTTTAAGTTTTCTACATCAGTATTGTTATCAACATTGCCATAGTATATGATTAGGGTTTGATAGTCTTTGGTGTTATTTATTATTGGGTCTTTATCTTGAGAAGTATCTTGTTCATTTCTTAATTGATATGGCTCTTTTACGATGAAACCTTGATTTAAAAATTGTTTTTGCAGTTCATTAGATAGGGCGCTGTTGTTTCTTAATGCATAATTTATTTCTATTCCTTCGTTGTTTCCTTTATTTAATCTATTAGATATTACTATTACATCTTCATTAGGATAAAGGCTTTTTATTCTTGCTATTCTTTGGTCATCTGTTAGTGTTTCATCAACATTTCTTGTTTGTTTAACATCAATATTTAATTGTTTTAGTCTATTCGTTATGGCATTTGATAAATCTAAAACATAATTTTTTTCTACGATATTATTGGCTGTATAACCTAAATCATTGCCACCACGATATGGGTCTATTATGACTTTCATTGTATCACCTAATGTATGATATGTTTTCTATTAGGTGTTTATTCGATATTTTTCTTATCTTATTTGGTTGGTGGCAAGCTTTTTATTAGTTCTTTTTTATGTATAAAATATGTTTATAAGGAGGGTTATTTAAGGCGTTTTCTTTAATTATTGTTTTGGTGTAAAGACTTTTATCAAATTTGGGGAAAAATACTTGAGCGTCTTTATCAGTAGCTTCTATTTCTGTTAAGTAAAGTTTATTTACATCGTTTATAAATTCTTGATAGGTTTGAGCTCCTCCAATTACAAAGACTTCTTCATAATCTTTGATGTAGTTTAATAGGTCTTGTTTGTTGGTAAATTGTTTTACTTCTTTTGGCAAATCTTGATATTTATATGTTAATACTAAGTGTTCTCTTTTAGGTAAAAGATGTGGTAGTGATAGATAAGTATTATATCCCATGATTATTGGTTTATTAATTGTTGTTTGCTTAAAGAACATTAAATCATCTTTTATGTGCCAGATTAAGTCATTATTTTTTCCTAATTCATTGTTAGCTCCAACAGCTGCGATAAGAGATAAGTTTTTCATATTAGCCTCGTCTTATTGTGCAATTGGGAATTTTATTGGTCCCATGTGTTGATAGTTTTCTATTTTTATATCTTTTAGTTGTTTTGAATTATCAAATTTATAAAAGTCTTTTATTTCTTTATTGATTGTTATTGTTGGAGATGGATAGTCTTTGTTTTCATCATATCTTTTTATTTGTTCTTTTATGCCGTCAATTTGATTTTCATAGATATGGGCATCTTTGATACTCCAATTTATTACACCGGGTTTTAGGTCTGTTACTTGGGCTATTAGAAGTAATAAAGTAGCATATTGGGTTACATTAAATGGTAATCCTAAAGGAACATCACAACTTCTTTGATGTACCCATAGATTTAGTTTGCCGTCAGTTACGTCCCATTCAGTTGACCAAACACATGATGGCAAGACAGCAGTTTTTAAATAATCATCTTGCCATAGGCTAATTACTAAACGGCGATCTGTAGAATTGTTTTTTAAAGTATCTATTAATTTATCTATTAATTTAAATTTTCTTACTATGTATCCATAGGCTGTTCCTATGGTGTGAGCATATTCTTTACCAAAGTCTTTTACTATTTGTTGTTTTTCTAATTTACCATTTTTAGGAACGTTTTGAGTTGCTATCCATAGTCCGTCTTCATTTATTTCCCACTCATCCCAAATGTGAACATTTCTTTCTTGCAACCATCTTACATCGTTAGATTGAGCTTGATAAATCCATAACATTTCTATGATTGCTTGTCTAAAGTATAATTGTTTTGTGGTTAAGACTGGAAATTCTTTAGATAAGTCAAATTCTAAATGATAAGCTGGTATTTTTATTGTGGATATGCCTGTTCTGTTGGGTGTTTTTACTCCTTCTTTTAATATTTTTTTACATAATGTGATATAATCTTTGTCCCATTTACTCATAAACTACCTCGATTCTTTCTTATTTATTTTATTTTATCATTTTTTAGAATATTTTGTCATTTGTTTTCTTGTATTTTGTGAAGAAAGTTGTTGAAGTTTATTAAAGTTTTTAATTGGTAGTTATGAGTAGTGGTTTTTATATAAATTTGATAATGTTGTTATTTTGATGATTGTTGCTATTTAATTTTTTATTTGTTTAATAGGTAAATAGAAAAGTTTAAGATAGAAGCATAACAAATCCATAGTAAGTAGGGAATATTTAGAAGGGCTGCAGTTAGATTTATTTTTTTCATTTCTTTAATCATTTTACTAACAAAGTATGTTAATAGTAAGATGTCTAGAAAAGCTAAAAGACGAAGATTAAAGGTAAAAAAGATTATTGACCAAATTATGTTTAAAAATAGTTGTATTTCATATGTTTTTGTTGTGAGATGATCATTGGTTAAGTAGTAGGATATACCTAATAGTATGTATATTATTGTCCATACGATAGGAAAGATAATTGGTGCTGGGGCAAAAGATGGTTTTATTAGGGAAGAATAGTCGCTTTTTGGTGCTGTCACTAATCCTGTTACTGTCCCTAGAAATAGTGGTATCATGATAGATATTATTAGTTCTTTATAGTTTATTTTCCGCATTTTATCACCTAAAAAATTATATGTCTTTATTTTTATTTTAGAATTAATTGGGATATTTCTTTAATATAATTATATTGGTGAAGTCTATGGGATTACCTAATGTAAGTGCTAAAACTTTTAGTTTGAGTGCTATTGTTGTTGGTTATTTGTTAATTGATGATTTGACTTATAATGAACAAAATGCCTTAGGTAATTGGTTGATGTTGGTAGCACAAGTGTTGTGTACAAATGCTTTTTATAAGCAAGTGCAAGCAGAGAGAAATTCAAATAATGGGGGTAATGATTATCAAACTGATTATGTTAAGATGTTGCATAAGATGATTATGGCAATGCAAAAAGAGATAAATAATCTTAAAAATGGACTTTGATTATTTATCTCTTATTTTTATTATATCTTGGTCTTTTAGATGACCAATTAGTAATGAAGAGTTTTTGTCATGTTGTTTATAGTTATTTATTACTTCTTCTTCATTATAGTTGGCATAGCAATACTTACAAAAGTGAGGACAGCAGTTATAGTAGCCAATATCTACCATTTCTACACAATTACAGTTTTGATTGTTTCGTGCTTTCCATTTTTTGTAATTAGTTTTGCCTGTTAATTTGTATATCATTTCTTTGGTTATACAATCTTGGTTTAGAAAGCCATATTCTAAAAGTCTTTCTTCTTCACAACAAGTTTGGATAGTCATGTTATGAGTTTTAGCTATGTTAATGAAGTTTTTTCCTATTTGTTCATAATCCTTTTTAGTGAAAGGGATTATGTTTAGGATATCTTTATTTTTTCTAGTATTTTGGTAATCATCAACAAAGGATATTATTATATGATTTAGATAACCATCTAGACTTGTACATAATTTGTTGAAAGCTTTTATATGATATTCTATGGTGTATTTTTTGTTAAGTAATATAGGATCATATCTTAAATATATATTTTCTTTAGGAATTATTTGAGATAATTTTTTTATTGCTTCCACTACATTTTTTTTGTTGTGAACATTGGGCTCAATGTCTTCTTTATAGGGTGTTAAGGTTACTTGAAAGATTATTGGTTTATCGATTTTTTTTAAATCTTCTAGTATGGGAGCAGGATTTTTGGTACAAAAGATGATAGCATCAACATTTTTAAATTCTATCCTGCTTACTTTTTCTTTATAGAAAGGATTTCTTACATCGAGATAACCAATTTTATATCTATTCATAAACCAATCTTTGTAGAAAGCTACTATATCACATCTTCCACTTACATTTAATATCATTTTAAATTTCCTATTGGTTAGATTTTATTATTAAAATTTTCTTCTTTCAATTATTACTGATAATATAGCGATTGCTAAAGCTCCTGCTACTATTATTACTATATCAAGTATATCACTACTGCTATCACGTTTTGGTGAATATGTATTTGTTGTTTCTTCTTTTTCTTCGTTAGTTTCTTCTTGTTTTTCTTCACTATTTGATGGCTTTTCACTGTTATTTGTTGTGTTTTCTTCTTTAGCTTGGACATTTTCTTCATCTACAGTGTCACTATCTTTATTAGGATCTTTTGAGTCATCATTTTCATTTGCTGTAGTACTATTTTTATCTGTTGTTTGGTTATTATTTGAGTTATTGTTAGAGCTACTTTGTGATGGCTTAGTAGTTGTGTTGTTAGAAGAATCAGATGGCTTTTTAGATGGAGTTGTACTGTTACTACTATTATTGTTATCTGTACTTGGTTTTGTTTCTTCTTCGTTATTGTCTTCTTTATCCTCATCTTTAATAGTTGGATCTTGGTCTTGTAAAGATTTTTCTCTTACAACTGTTAAAACTGTTTCATAACGCTCATGATTTTCATCACCAAGGTAGATAATTACTAAAACATTTTCTCCTTCTTTTAAGACAATATCGTCATCTTTCCATTGCCAGCCAGCTGGTAAAGTTATGTTACTTATGTTTTCTGTATCACTTGATACTGTTATTGCTGCAAAATCATATTGATCTGGCATTGGTTGTTTTTTAATAGTGAAAGACTTAGCAACTGTACCATTATAAAGCTCTTTACCTGTGATTGTTACTGATGCAGATCCAGCATTAATGTTATTTCTATAAGATAATATATAGTCTTTATCTACAGTTAAAGCATGTTCTTCATCTTTGATTGTTATATCAGGTGTTTGACTTTTTCCATTGTAAATAGCATTTTCATCATTTATTTCTATATTAAGGGTTGAAATATTAATTGGATCTTTTTCGCTATCTTTTAATGTGATTTCTATATTTAATGATGATGTGTTTCCATCAGAATCTGTGACTGTTATATTTATATGATAAGTACCAACTTTTTCCCAGTTTAAATCTGTAGTAATTTGTACTCTTTCATCATTTATTGATATTTCTTTATCTTCTTCATCATAAATAGTTACTAGTGATTTAAAGTATTCTAAATCTTTTGGCTCATCGATACTTAAGTCATATTCAAATGATTTATTTTCTGATGAGATAACTGGATGATTTCCAATTTCTTTAGTGATAGAAATAATTACTTTATATTTTTCATAGTTATCATGATCAATGTAGATAGCATTTGCTCTTATTGTTTCGCCTGAAACTAATTTTTTATCTGGATTTTCCCATGACCAATTTTTTGGTAATGATAAATCTTTTAATGCTTCTTGTTTTGTTGTTGCTACCATTTCTTTTTCTGGTTGGTTAGCTGGCTCTTTAGCTTTTGATATTGTGAAAGTTTTTTCTACAACACCCTCGTAGATACCTAAACCTGTAATTTTTATAGTAGCAGTTCCTGCGTTGATGTTATTTAAATATTCTATTCTATAATCTTCATCTTTTATTAATTCAGTATCACCATAAGTTATTGATACATTTGGCTCATGTTCTTGTTGGTTGTATGTGTAACCTGTTGAGATATAACTTATTGAAGCTTTGGTTATATCTTTTGTTTTTGATACTGTATTTTCATAAAGGTTAAACATAGCTGCAGAAGCATAGTTTCCACCTTTAGTTTCTAGGGCAGTTACTTTAACATAATTTGCTTGAGTTGGAGTTTTGAACACATATGTTTTTAATGAGGAATCATTATTCCAAACTACGTTATCATCGATAAGTGTCCAATCTTCACCATCAAGACTGGTTTCTATTTTTGCTTTAGTTATTCGACCATTTTGAGAGCCATCTTGTCTTGGCAAGTAGTCTATTTTAGAGATTTCTGCTCCCCCTCTTATTGCTATGTTAATCCATAGTTGGTTGTCTGAGCCATTCCATAATGTATGCCAAATTGTTTTATTATGACCATCAATAGCATTTTGTGGTGGCTCACCACCTTGATTTGATGAAGCAGTTGCACTTAATTTAGATGTTGGGATATAAACTTTTGATTTGTCTTGGTTAGGATCAGCTTCAAAACTTAATTCAACAGATGGACTTGCTAACTGCTTTTTAGTAGCAGCATTTCTTACTAAGACTACTTTTGTTCCGGTTAAGTCTGGTAATTTTTTACTAAATTTTACCCAATCTGTATCTGATTTGCTGTCAGTTTTTAGTTTCCACTCCATTACATCTGTGGTACCAATTACTTTATTTTCTAAGTCATTAGCGTATAGATTTGTTGGGGTAGTACCTTCTGTTATATCAATAACATATAAATTGTTAATATCTTCACGGTCATTAGCTAAGATATGAACATAGATATCATCATCAGCATTAATTTGTGATATTTTATCAGTTAAATCAACTTCAGTTTGACCGTTAGTGACTTGAATCCACTCTCTATCTTCACTATTGTAGTTTATACTGTATTCAAATGGAGCTTTTTCATCTTTGTATATGCCACTTAGCATTAATTTTCCAGCGTCTTCGCCATCAAATGAGAAAGTTGCTGTTTCTGTATTAGTTGCTTTACCTAAAAGATTGTTTGCCATTTCTCTTATAACGTTTGATTGTAAATAATCTTTTTCTTCGGCTTTACTCATCTCTTCTAGAGTTCTTCTTTTGTTATTACCATATGCTGTTCTGTAATCTGAATTTATTTTACCTTCGATAAGACTTAATAAATCAACCATTGGAAGAGGCCATTGTTTCATATTCTCCATGATACGATTTGCTAGATCATAGTAATCTTTAGATTTTTTTGTTGGATCTGTTAGGTATGTTTGAATTAAATTGTACCATGCATCTAGGTTGTATGATTGAGTTGTTAATGCTGTTTCATAAGTTGAATATCTTCTTGCGATATCTGTTTCAAAAACATCTCCAATTAGATTATATGTAAATGCTTGTTCATAATCAGTAAAATTATCGAAAGCTTTTTGGCTAAGCAAGATGTAGCTTACATTGTAGTATGAGTGCCATTTGTTAGCTTTACTTCCCCAGTTTAATGGGAATCTTTCACCTTTTTCAGAGCTTGCCCAACCTGCTGCAGCATTACCTATGTTCCATGTTACAGTCCATTTTCCTGTCTCTTCATTATATTTTCTTCCTGAAACTAGATAAGCAGCGTGTCCGGGTTGTCCTATTACTGCAGTTGGATTACCGTATGAAGCTTCAAGGTTTGATCCAGTTTTTGATAGGGATCCACAAACACCGTCTTCTTCCCAAACTATCCATAATCTTGGTTTGGCAGTTGTGTTTGTGCCAACGTTCCATTTACTTAATTGATATTCTTGTTCACAACTTAGTGTTCTTTGATAGCCTTTTTCGTTTTTGTTTTTAGCATCTGTTCCACATTTTGCATCCCAGCTATAGTAGTTTGGATCATAGTAGTTCCAGCCTTGATAGTAGGCTATGTAAGTATATGGATTTTTTGAAGTGTGAGCAGAAGTTCTGTTACTATATTTGGTTGTACCTAATGGATTAGGCGTCAATTTTTTATCATCTAGAGCTGGTTGTGTTGCTGTACTATACCAGTTTAACCAAGGTATTTCTTCATCACTTAATTGATTATCTACAACCCAACGCATTTCTTCTACTGTTAATGATTCAAAGATAGCTGTTTCAAATACAACTTCTTTTTCTAAGCCTTTTAGATATAGGTCTTTTAATACTTTATATCTTTCTATAGGATCAGAGCATACTCTTTCTCCATGTTCTCCAGAAACCCAGAAGCAAACATCTTGAGAGTGAGTTAATGAAATTGCTAACATCATTGTTAGGAAAACATCAGAGTGCTCTTCTGTTAAATCATTTTTGTACTCTTTATATAGTTTTGTTAAAACATTAAGAGATTTGATGTATGAGCCAACAGGTTCTCCACCAGTTAAGTATTTTTTTAAGATGTCTTTATTATTGAATAACCAGCTGATAGTTGTTGCTTGATCATCATTTCCGGTTGCATAAGCTTGTAGTATTGGATAACCTATTCTTTTTACTAATGTTCTTTGGAACAATTCTAGTTGTAGTTTATCGCTTGATAAGATTTGTTCGTTAGTATGTTTTGATAATTCTTCGTCATATTCTGTCAAGGTTTTGATGTAGTCTACTTTTACATTTGTATTTGGTTGATAGGCATCTTTTTTGTATAATATGGCATCAGCATAGACGGCATGGTCTGAATCTTGATTGCCATTATTGTTGGCATATAGTCTTAAATAATTGTAGTCTTTGATATCAACAACAATTTTTTCGGCTTTGGAAGTTCCTTTTAAGGTGTCTGTTGTGGCTAGACTAGTCCAGTCTATTCCATCTTTAGACGCATAGATATAGAATTTAACACCATTACCACTTGAGCCACGGCTTGAATCTACACCTACATATGTTGAAAATGTATCATATCCTAAAGAACTAATATCATATTCTACTGTACTTGTGGCATGAGCGAACACACCTTTTAAGAAATATGTTTTTTCATCATCTACAAGAAGAGATATTAGACCTCCTGATTCGTTTTCATCTTTTTTAAGTGCTCGGTTATCTTTCCAGCCACTTTCAGCTTTGGTCCATTCCAAATCTGATAGGTATGTGTAATCATTATTTTGTGAAGTGCTGGCAAAAACTTTGTAAATACTAGAAAAGTTCATTATCATGATAGCGATTATTAATATCGCAGTTACTAATTTTTTATTGTAATTTTTAATTTTATTTAGCATAATACTTCCTCCCCACTGAAATTAAAATGCCTTACAATATTATTTTAGCATTTTATTGATTAAAAGAGATAAATATCTCTTTTTTTTGACTCTTATTTTACCACTTTTTTAACAATTTGTAAACTGGGTTTTAAACATATTGTTGTTTAAGTTGTTTTTTTTAGTAATTTTTGGTTTCGTAAGTAATATTTTGTCCAATAGTTATTATATGCCTTGACGTTTGTTTTTGGTGGATTTAGTTATTAATTATTGTGATTTTTTTGATGTTTTTTTTGCTTTTTTTGCAAAATTAAAGCACGGAAAAATAGCTATTTTCCGCACTTTTATATAGTTTGCTCCAATTTTTTGGAGGTATTTACACTTGGCACGGTAATAGAACAAGTTTCCAAATTTTCTATTGCCTTTTATTTTCTCCTTTAACAACTTAATTATATCAC
>CANQOV010000027.1 GCA_947625575.1 uncultured Bacilli bacterium
GATTATGAGGTTGATCAAGAAAAGTTAAGACTAGCAATGATAGATGAAATAGAAAAAAGAAGTTATAATGAGGGCATGGAAAAGGGTATAGAAAAAGAAAAAATTAAAATAGTTAAAAACCTTTTAAAAACCGGTATGGATATAGAAAAGATAAGTGAAATAACTTCTTTAAGTATAGAAGAAATAAAATCCATAAATTAATATTTTAAATAAAATGTGTTATTACAAAAAAGTACATAACACATTTTTTCTTTTTTCTTTTGTTGACAGAGTCTGGGGGGGGGTTATAATTATAATTGTGAGAATAATAGCTTACAATATGATAAGAAAGTGAGGAATATGATATGGAAAGAAAAAGTGATACTGGAAAGATTTTGTTAGCGGTTTTGGGTGTAGCAATTTTAATTGTTTCAGTTGTTGGTGTATCTTTTGCAGTTTTTTCAATTACTAGGGAGTCCGACGAAAACACGATTAATACTGGTACAATAACTGTTAGTTATGTTGAAACTAGTCATGTAATTAATACAAAAGATGCATTGCCAGTTACAGATGAAGATGCTGCACAAACTAGTAACGATTATTTTGAATTTACTGTTTCAACAACTGCAAATGGAGTAGATGTACCATATGAAATAAATTTAAAACCAGATAATGCTGAAGTTGAAACTGCTTTAAAAGATGAACAAGTTAAAGTTTATTTAACTAAATATGATAGTAGTACTTCTGAAACTCAAGTAGTAGAGGCAAAGAAACTTAGTGAATTTGAAAAATCTACAGTTGCAAACAGAACTGATTGTTACAAAATATTTGATACAACTGATAATCATACTAATAGTGCTTTAGGAAGTGCTACAACAACTACATATCGCTTAAGGATGTGGATTGATAAAGATGTAAAATTCACTTTGCCTGATAGTGAAGGTGTAGCTGTTCCAGAGGGACAAGTTGATGCTTCAAAAAAATATACATATAAATTAAAAGTTAATGTTGATTCAACAGTTAAACCTATTGGAACTGTTGAGTAAAAACTAATTTATAGAAAGGAGAATATATATGCAAGAAGAAAAAGAAAAATCTAATAAGAAAGTTTTAATATTATCAATTCTTGGTGTTTTAGTTTTAATAATTGCAGTAGTTGGGGTATCATATGCAATGTATACTTTCAGTGCAAGTGGATCTAAAGAAAATGTAATTTCAACTGGTGTAGTTGTAATAAATTTTGATGATACTGATTTAGACTTTAATGATGATGAAGTAGACGATGCTTCTGGAACAATTAATCTTACAAATCAATATCCAATGACAGATACTGTTGGTATGGAGCAGGATGATCCAAATAGTCTTTTAGGATTTACAGTATCGGCAAAGCTTTCTGGAAATATTAAGATTGTTTATGACTTAGGAATTGCTGATGATTTTACACCTGGTACTACCTTGACTGCTGATTATATTAAAGTTGCTTTGTATGAATATCAAGATGGAGAATTAAGTTTAATTGATAGTCAACATACAATTAAAGAGTTAGAAACTAGTGCAGGTGCTGAGGGTTGTCTAGAAAAATATGTATTAACAAATGGAGAATTTACTGGTAGTGGAGAAACAACTGAACAGAAGAAACATTATGTTGTTAAGGCTTGGGTTGCTGATACTTATGATTTACCAACAGTACCAACTGGTGGAACTTCAAATACACAAGAGAATACACTTGAGGAAGGCGATGTAACACACGAAAGTCATACAACATCTGAAACATTTACATTTAAAATTAAATTAGTGGCTGAACAAGCTACTGCATAAAAAAAGCATTTAATGCTTTTTTTTATAGCAATTTTTTCTTATTTTAGATATAATAATTTTGTGATGTTTATGAAACGTAGTGAAGTTGATTTAGATAAGTTATCGCCAATGATGAAGCAATATCTTGAAATTAAAAGTAATTATGAAGATACTATTTTGTTTTATAGGATTGGCGATTTTTATGAGATGTTTTTTGAAGATGCTGATATTGCATCACGTGTTTTGGAACTTACTTTAACTGGTAAAAATAGTGGTTTAGATGAAAGAGTTCCAATGTGTGGAGTACCATATCATGCTTATTTACCATATTTAGAGAAGTTAGTTAATAAAGGATATAAAGTTGCTATTTGTGAACAATTATCTGATCCTAAAGAAAAGGGTATGGTTAAAAGAGGGGTTATTCAAGTAGTCACTCGTGGTACTATTATGGATAACGGAGCTTTAAATGAAAAAGAAAATAATTATATCGGCAGTATATATGATTATTCTTATTGTTATGTTTTAAGTTATGCTGATATTTCTGTAGGAACAATATATTCTTTATTTATAGATCATAGTGAAGATAAACTACTTAATGAAATTATGCGTTTAAATATTAAAGAGCTTATTGTTACTAATAATTTTGATAGAGCATTAATTAGTAGATTAAGAGAAGAGTTTTCTATTTTAATTACAATTTCTGTTAAAGAGGAAGTTTCTTCTTCCTATAATTATGTATATAGTGATATTAAAGATGTGAGAATAGTTAATTCTATTAAACATTTACTTGCTTATTTAACAGATATGAAAATGGAAAGTTTAACTCATTTACAAAAAGCTATTGTGGTTGATAAAAGAGAGATTTTAGAACTTGATATGTATACTAAAAGAAATCTTGAACTTGTTGAAACTATTCGTTTAAAAGAAAGAACTTATTCTTTGTTATGGCTTTTAGATAAGACTAAGACTGCAATGGGATCTAGATTATTAAAACATTATATTGAAAATCCTTTGGTAGATAAAGATAAAATTAATCATAGATATGATTTGATATCTAAGATGTTAACAGAGTTTATTTTAAAAGAAGAGTTAAAAGAATTATTAAATGGTATATATGATTTAGAAAGATTGTCTGGAAGAATTAGTTATGGTAATGCTAATGCAAGAGATTTTATTCAACTTAAGAATTCTATTAAGTTACTTCCTGATATTAAGAAAGTATTAAAAGATTTAGAGTATGATAGTACAATTGATACTTTTGATGATTTATATGATTTACTTGATAGAGCTATTAATGAAGATGCTCCTGTTAGTGTTAAAGAGGGTAATATAATAAAAGAAGGTTACTCTAAAGAATTAGATGAACTTAAGAAGTTATCTAGTGGTGGTAAAGATTTTATTATAGAACTTGAACAAAAAGAAAGACAAAGAACTGGTATTAAAAATCTTAAGGTTGGTTTTAATAAAGTTTTTGGTTATTATATAGAAGTTTCTAAAGGATCAGTTGAGTTAGTTAAAGATGAGTTTAATTATATTAGGAAACAGACTCTAACTAATGCAGAACGTTATATTACTTTAGAGTTGAAAGAAAAAGAAGATTTGATATTAAATGCTGAAGAAAAAAGTTTTGCTTTAGAATATGAACTTTTTTGTAATATTAAAGATGAGATAAAGAAATATATTAATGATATCCAAAAGACTGCTTATACTTTAAGTGAAGTTGATGTTATTTGTTCTTTAGCTACAGTGGCAGAAGAAAATGGCTATGTAAGACCAGTTTTGACTGATGATAGAGATCTTAAGTTAATTGGGGCAAGACATCCAGTGGTAGAGAAAGTTGTTAAAAATAATTATGTTGCTAATGATATAGTTATGGATAATAAGACAAATATTCTTTTGATTACTGGTCCTAATATGAGTGGTAAGTCTACATATATGAGGATGTTAGCGGTTATTGTTATTATGGCACAGATTGGATCTTTTGTTCCTTGTAGTAAAGCTACTTTACCAATTTTTGATAAGATATTTACAAGAATTGGAGCAAGTGATGATTTAGTAAGTGGGGATTCTACTTTTATGGTAGAGATGAGAGAAGCTAACAATGCAGTTAGTAATGCTACTATTAATAGTTTGATTTTATTTGATGAACTTGGTAGGGGTACTTCAACTTATGATGGTATTTCTCTTGCTCAAGCAATACTTGAGTATATTCATGATAATGTTAAAGCTAAAACTTTGTTTTCAACACATTATCATGAGTTAACTAGTTTAGAAAGAAGTTTACCAAACCTTAAAAATATTCATGTTGCGATTAAAGAAGAAAATGGTTTAATTAGTTTTTCTCATAAAGTATATAAAGGATCTGTTGATAAAAGTTATGGTATTCATGTAGCTAGTTTGGCACATTTACCTAATGCTATTATCAAAAGAGCTAATGAAATATTAAGTGTTTATGAAAGTAAGAAAGAAAATAAAGAAGAATATATGCAAACATCTTTGCCAATAGATTTTAGTGTTCCAAAGGAAGAGAGTAAAGTTTTAAAAAAATTGATTAATATAAATCCGTTAGAAATTACTCCTTTAGAAGCTATAAATATATTAGCTCAGTTAAAAGAAGAAGCTAAGATTGAAAAAGATAGTTAAGTTTGCAAATATGTTATTTAAATTATATAATTATTTTGGTGAGGTTTATGGGTAATCTTTATGTAGTAGCGACTCCGATTGGTAATATGAAAGATATTACTTTAAGGGCAATTGATGTTTTAGGTAGTGTTGATTTTATACTTTGTGAAGATACAAGATACAGTTTAAAGTTATTAAATTATTATAATATTAAAAAACCTTTGTATGCATATCATAAATTTAATGAAGTAATGGTTAGTGATAAATATTTGGATAAGATATTAGAGGGTAGTAATGGGGCTTTGATTACAGATGCTGGGACTCCTTGTATATCAGATCCTGGTTATATTATTGTTAGAAAAGCAAGAGAAAAGGGAATAAATGTTATTGGAATTGGTGGATTATCTAGTTTAGTGTTGTCTATTAGTATAAGTGGAATTGATAGTAAAAATTTTGTTTTTTATGGTTTTGTTCCAAGAGAAGTTAAACAAAGATTAGAGTTGGTTGATTTAATAAAAAATAGTGAAGTTCCTGTATTTGTTTTTTATGAATCTCCTAAAAGAATTGTGGAAACTTTAAAGTATTTGAAAGAATATTTTCCAAAGGCAAAAGTTGCTGTGGCTAGTGATTTAACTAAAGTACATGAGTGTGTTTATTATGGTATTATTTCAGAAGCTTTAGCTAAACTTATTGACAATCCTAATAGTGATTTGGGAGAGTATACAATTGTTTTTGATAGAAATTGTGAAGTGTTAAAAAAAGATAATAATATGTCGATAGAAGCTTTAGTTATTGATATGATGATTAAAGATAATCTTTCTTTAAAAGAGGCTACTAAAATGGTGGCAAAAGAAGAAAAGTTAAATAAAAATGAAGTTTATCAGAAAATGATAAGTCTTAAAAAAATTATGGGAGGACATGATGAGTGATAATATAAATGTTGTTAATGTTAAGGTAGAAGATTTTGTTAATGATTTTTTATTACATAAAGAAAAAATGGAATCTTTTGCTAAAAATATTAAAAATGATAGAGTTGTAGTGTATGAACAGAAAGATGATTTGGGAAAGACTGTTAAAATATTTAATCTTGTTTTTTGTAAAAGAGTAGTTGTTTTAGTAATAAAAGATTTAATAAAATCAAGATATAAGATTTATAAAGTGGATATTTTAAATCCAGAAATGATAAAAGATAAACTAAATGCAAAAGACTATAAAAGTTTATGTGAAGTTATTAGTTTATGTTATCAATATTATGATTGGTGTAAGAATTTAAATAAAAATTATGAGATTGGGGTTAATTATAATAATATTAAGTTTGGAATATCTTTTAATGCTTTGACTTCTGATAGTTGTGTTGATGAAAGAATAAAAAAGGCTAAATCTTTTGTTATTTCAGGAATAGATGAAAATTTATTAGAAGATGTTTTAGAAATTTATACAAGAAAAAGATAAGAGGTATATATGAAGTTAGAGTTAGATTGTAGAAAGTTAAAAGAAAGCAAGTTAGAGAATTTAAAGCAAGTAATTTTAGAAAATGGGTTGCATCCAAGTTTTTGTGTTATTCAAGTGGGAGATGTTGATGCATCAAATACATATATAAGAAATAAGATTAATGCTGCTAAAAAATTAAATATTGATTATCAACATATTAAGCTTGGGGAAGATGTTAGTACTGAAGAAGTTATTGACGTTATTAAAGGTTTAAATGAATCTAGTAGTTGTGACGGTATTTTTGTACAGTTACCTCTTCCTGAAAGTTTGGATAAAGATGCTATTATAAATAGTATTGATGTTAGTAAAGATGTTGACGGTTTAACTGATTTAAATATTGGAAGATTAACTAATAAAAAAGATTGTTTGGTTGCTTGTACTCCAAAGGGAATTATGAGTATTTTAGAAAATTTGAAAGTTGATTTAAAAGGCAAAAAAGCTACAATTATCAGTAGAAGTAGTCTTGTGGGGTTGCCACTTATCCAACTTTTATTACAAAAAGATATGACTGTTTGTGTGTGTCACTCTAAAACTAGTGATTTAAAGAAAGAAACATTGGATAGTGATGTTTTGATAACTGCTTGTGGAACTAAAAGAAATTTAATTACTGCTGATATGGTAAAAGAGGGGGCTATTGTAATAGATGTAGCAATAATACGTGGAGAAGATGGTAAGTTATATGGCGATGTCGATTATGATGAAGTTAGTAAAAAGGCTTGTTATGTAACACCAGTTCCCGGAGGTGTAGGACAACTTACGGTAGTATCAGTTATGGAAAATGTTGTTTTGGCTTCTATGAAAAGAGTTAGAAAATAGGTTGGATGAAAAAATAGTTCATTAGAATTATTTTCTAATAGCTATTTTTTGTGTAATGCGACTTGCAAAAAAAGTTGTTTTTATGTTATTATGAATAAGTCAAGGCAACTTGACAAAAAAATAATATTTTGTTTAATGTTGTCTCCTTTAGTTTTTTTAATTTGGCACTCAATGTGATTGAGTGTCGTTTTTTTCTTAAAAATAGTGAATAAAATAATAAAAAGTATAATCTTTTTTTGTTGACAAAAATGGTTTATTTTCATACAATTTATAAGAGACATTTAATGATAGAGGAGGTGTTTTATGAAAGATATATTTAAAGTTTTAAAGAAGTATATTTTTCATATTTTAATTGTTATACTACTTTTGATTAGTCAAGCTTTTTGTGATTTGAAGTTACCTGAATTTACTTCTTATATAGTAAATGTTGGAATACAACAAAATGGGGTTGATAGTCCTGTTTTTGAAACAGTAAGAGAAGATGTATTATTAAATATTTTGTCTTTTACTAATTCTTCAGATAGAGAAAAAATACTTAGTAGTTATACTAAAAATAAAGAAAATCTATATATATTAAAAGATGATGTTAATAAAGAGGATATTTCTTTGATTTTAGAAAAACCTATTATTTATTATAATTTTTTAGTTAGTGTTGATGAAGAAAATTTTGTTAATATTAAGAAACAACTTGATAATGCTAGTGATATAGAAAAACAAGTTATTTTAGATAATATGGATAAAGAACTTGATAATTATGAAGATAGTATGATAAGACAAATGGCTATTAAGTTTGTAATTGATGAATACAAAGAAAATGGTGTAAATATTGGTAAGATTCAAAATAGATATATTTTTGTTACTGGATTGAAGATGTTAGGACTTGCTGTTTTGATTATGGTTATTACTATTGGAACAATATTTTTATCTAGTAGAATAGCAGCAGGATTTTCTAATAAATTAAGAAATAGAATTTTTAATAGGGTTATGCAGTTTTCTAATGAAGAATTTGAAAAGTTTCAGACTTCTTCTTTGATTACTAGAACTACTAATGATGTTTTTCAAATACAGAATTTTATTATTATGTCTTTACGTATGGTTTTTTATGCTCCGATTGTAGGTATTGGTGCTTATTTAAAAGTAAGTGGCAATGAAATGAGTTGGGTAATTGGACTTTGTGTGGCAATAGTTTTGGTTATTATGACATCTTTATTTTCTATTGTTTTACCTAAATTTCAAGTTATTCAAAATTTAATTGATAAACTTAATTTGGTTGTTAGGGAGCAACTTACTGGACTTCCTGTTATTAGAGCTTTTGGAACAGAAAAATATGAAGAGAATAGATTTGATAAAGCCAATAAAGATGTTACTAATATATATTTGTTTGTTAATAGAATAATGGTACTTATGATGCCTCTTATGATGTTTATTATGAACGGGGCTAGTATACTTATTATTTGGGTTGGAGCTAAAAAAGTAGATGCTGGAAGTATTCAAGTTGGTACTTTGATTGCTTTAATTACTTATACAATACAAATTATTATGTCTTTTATAATGGTTTCTATGCTTTCTGTTTTAATACCTAGATCAGTTATTTCATTTAAGAGAATAGCGGATATATTTAGAAGTAATATTGCAATAAAAGATGGAACAAAAGAAGAAAAATTAGATAATATTAAGGGTTTAGTGGAGTTTAAAGATGTATCTTTTAGATATCCTGATGCTAAAGAAGAAGTTGTAAGTAATGTTTCTTTTATAGCTAAACCAGGTACTACTACTGCTATAATTGGAGGAACAGGAAGTGGTAAATCTACACTTATTAATTTACTTCCACGTTTTTATGATGTCACTAATGGGGAAATTTTAATAGACGGTGTAAATATTAAAGATGTTAAATTAAAAGATTTAAGAAATACTATAGGGTATGTTCCTCAAAAAGGAATATTGTTTAAAGGAACAATTAAATCAAATATTTTATTGGGAAACGAGAAACTAGATAAAAAAGAATTAGAAAAAGTAGCTAAAGTTTCACAATCTCTTGATTTTATTTTAGATAAAAAAGATGGCTTTGATAGTGAAATATCACAAGGTGGATCTAATGTATCTGGAGGACAAAGGCAAAGACTTTCAATTGCTAGAGCTATAGCTAAAAATCCTAAAATATATATATTTGATGATAGTTTTTCAGCTTTGGATTTTAAAACTGATTTTGCTTTAAGAAAAGCTTTAAATGAATATACTAAAGACTCAACAATATTTATAGTGGCTCAAAGAATTAGTACTATTTTAAATGCTGATCAAATAATAGTTTTGGATAAAGGAAAAGTTGTTGGTATTGGTAATCATAAAACATTACTTAGAAATTGTGATGTGTATAAAGAAATTGCTTTATCACAATTAAAGGAGGATGAGTTAGATGCCTAGGAAAGTTGTTGCGATAGATAAAGCAAAAGATTTTAAAACGACTTCTAAAAAGTTTTTAGCTAGTCTTAAACAATATAAAGTAGCCTTTATTATAATTTTTTTGTTTGCAATATGTAGTACTGTTTTTTCAATTGTAGGACCTAAAATATTGGGTAATGCTACGACAGAGATATATAATGGAATTATTGGAAAGTTATCTTCATCTGTTGGTATTAATTTTGGTAAGATTGGGAAGATTTTAATTACTTTACTTATTCTTTATATATTTAGTTTAATATTTTCTTTTATTCAGGGAATTATTATGACTAATGTATCACAAAAGTATGCATATAATTTAAGAAAAAAAGTAGAAGAAAAAATAAATAAAGTGCCTGTTTCTTATTTTGATAAGAAAAATAATGGAGAAGTTTTATCTTTAATAACTAATGATATTGATATAATTGGACAAAATTTAAATCAGAGTGCAACACAAATTATTACTTCTGTTGTTACACTTATTGGTACTTTGGTTATGATGTTATCTATTAATGTAGTAATTACCATTGTTGTTTTGCTTATGTTACCTGTTACTTTCATATTTGCATCGAAGATAGTGGGTAAGAGTCAAAAATATTTTACAACTCAACAAGAATATTTAGCGAAAGTTAATGGAGATGTTGAAGAATCATATGGAGGACATATGGTTATTAAGGCTTTTAATGCTGAAGAGAAAGTTTTTGATAATTTTTATAATGATAATAAAGTTTTGTATCAAGCTGGTTGGAAGAGTAATTTCTTATCTGGACTTATGCATCCAGTTATGGTTTTTATTGGTAATATTAATTATGTAGTAGTAGCTATAATTGGAGGATATTTTGCAGTTTTAGGAAAGATTACAGTTGGTAATATTCAATCATTTATAACTTATTCAAAAAATTTTACTAATCCTATTTCACAACTTGCTCAAATATTTTCAATGTTACAACAGACTATTGCAGCAGCAGAAAGAGTATTTGATTTTATTGAAAGTAAGGAAGATGTTGAAAGAAAAGATGCAATAAGTCTTAAAAATGTTAAAGGTGATGTTTGCTTTAACCATGTTAAGTTTGGTTATAAAAAAGATAAGATTGTTATAAAAGATTTTAATTGTAAAGTTAAATCTGGCCAAAAGATTGCAATTGTAGGACCTACTGGAGCAGGAAAGACTACTATTGTTAAACTTCTTATGCGTTTTTATCATTTAAATGGTGGTTTTATTTCTATTGATGGAGTAGATATTGAAAATATTAAAAAAGAAGATTTGTCAAAGATTTTTGGTATGGTTTTACAAGATGCTTGGTTATTTAATGGAACAATTATGGATAATGTTAGATATGGTATGTTAGAAGCAAGCGATGATAAAGTTATTGAAGCTTGTAAGTTAGCAAGAGTAGATCATTTTATTGATACATTAAAAGATGGATATAATATGGTAATAAATGAAGAAAGTGATAATGTTTCTTTGGGACAAAAACAACTTTTAACTATTGCAAGAGCAATACTTTTAAATCCTAAAATATTGATACTTGATGAAGCTACATCTTCAGTAGATACAAGAACAGAAGTACTTATTCAAGAAGCAATGGATCATTTGATGGAAGGAAGGACTAGTTTTATAATTGCTCATAGGTTATCAACAATTAAAAATGCTGATTTAATATTGGTACTTAATGATGGAGATGTTGTAGAACAAGGAACACATGAACAATTACTAGCAAAAGGTGGATTTTATACAGATATTTATAATTCCCAATTTGAAAAGATTTCTTAAAAATTAATTCGTTTGAATTAATTTTTTTGTGAAAAGTTAACTAGACATAGTCTTTTGATTAATTGTTGACAGAGTCTTGGGGGGGGTTTATAATTAAAATTATAGAGTATAGTTGCTTGCAAGATGATAGAAAAAGGAGGATAAAAATATATGGATAATGGAAGAAAAAGCGATACTAAAAAAATTTTGTTGGCTGTTTTGGGTGTAGCAATTTTAATCGTTTCTGTTGTAGGTGTTTCTTTTGCAGTTTTTTCAATTACTAGAGAATCAGATGAAAACTCTATTAAAACTGGTACAATAACTGTTAGTTATATTGAAACAAATACTACTATAAATGTTGAGGATGCTTTACCAACTTCAGATGATGCAGCAAAGGATGGTGGTGATTATTTTGAATTTACTGTTTCAACAAAAGCAGATGGTATTGATATACCATACGAAATAAATTTACAACCAGCAAATGATACAGTTGAAGACTCTATTGAGCCTTTAAAAGATAGCCATATTAAAGTTTATTTGACTAAAGTTGTAGATGGTGAAGAAGAAGCTGTTGGAAATCAAGAGATACTTGGCTCACTTACAAAGTCTAAAGTTACTGGTAGAGAAAATTGTTATGTAATTCATAGTGCGACAGATAAACATACTGAAAGTGATACTGTAACAACTACATATCATTTAAGGATGTGGGTTGCTGATAGTGTTGTTTTCACTTTAAGTGGAAGCGGTGCAGATGGTGCTTTTACTGATAATGAAGTTGATTCTTCAAAGAAGCATACTTATAAATTAAAAGTTAATGTTGATTCAACAGTTAAACCTATTGGAACTAAAGAATAAAACTAATTTATAGAAAGGGAATAAATATGATGGTAGAAGAAAAGCAAAATAATAAAAAAACATTAATATTATCAATTCTTGGCGTTTTAATATTAATTATTGCAGTAGTTGGTGTATCATATGCCATGTATACTTTTAGTGCAAGTGGTACAAAAGAAAATGTAATTTCAACAGGTGTAGTTGTAATAAATTTTGATAATAGTGATTTAAATTTTGATGGAGAAGAGGGTGCTGATGCGACTGGGCAATTAACTTTGACAAATCAATATCCTATGACAGATGATGCTGGTATGGGGCAAGAAGATCCAAATAATATTTTAGGTTTTACAGTATCTGCAAAACTTTCTGGAAATATTAAGATTGTTTATGATTTGGGAATTGATGAGGGATTTACTCCTGGTGATACTTTAACAGAAGAATTCATTAAAGTTGCTTTATATGAATATAAAAATAATCAACCTGAGCTTGTTACAGAGACTCCTAGTACAATTAAAGATTTGAAAGATAAAACAGGTGTTGAAGGCTGCTTAAGTAGTTATGTATTAACAAATGGAGAATTTACTGGAACTGGAAGTGAAAGTACTGAACAAAAGAAGAATTATGTTGTTAAAGCATGGGTTGCAGATACTTATGATTTACCAGTTGATCCTGAAACTGGAACTAGTGATACAAATAATGAAGATGGTAGTGTAACACATGAAAGTCATACAACACCAGAAACATTTACATTTAAAATTAAGTTAGTGGCTGAACAAGCTACGAAATAGGAAAGCAATAAATTTGCTTTTTTATTTTGCAATTTTTATAGTAAAATTGTATGTGGTTTACATGTGCATTAGTTAAGTTTTGTGGTTATTTCAGTTCATACAGATCGTTCAGTATTAGTAATTTATTAAAAAATTAAAAAAAATTAAAAAAATATGAAAAATGCCTAAAATAATATTTCTAGGTGTTTTTTAATGGTAATTATTATTTTTATATAGATGAAAATAAGTTTTTT
>CANQOV010000028.1 GCA_947625575.1 uncultured Bacilli bacterium
TTTTTTATTTTCCATAGAATCCTCCATTTTGACATAACAAAAAATGTGTTATTCTTTATTTATATAATAACACATTTTATTTATCTTTTCACTATTTATTTTTTATTATTCAATTGTTACATCTAAATGACAATCGCCAATGTTACCTGCTTGATCCATTACATGACCATAGTATGTACCTGAAGAAGTTATTGTTATAGTATCATTTTTAATAAAACCACTTTCACTTGTAGGCATATCATTTATTATATAACCATATATTTCACTTGTATCTGCTGCTTGGACTAATAATTTATTTTCTAGTTGCGTTAAAATACATACTGGTTTAACTGTATCAATTATTACTTTTGACCCTGCAGTTACATTAGTTATTTTATTTCCTTTTATACCTGCTTTGTTTTGATAATTTGATATTTCAAAAGTTATTGGTCCCTCTTTCATATTTTTTGAAACTTCTATGAAAGCAAGATATTTATCATCTTGTTTTATTACAGTTGCTTTTGATCCTCCAATTGTAACAGTAGGTGTTGTTACATCTTGAGTAAACTCCATAGTAAGAGTTAATTGATTTTTTAAAGTTGCATAATTTTTATTATATAAATTATTACTTTCTATAGTAATATTTTTAGCTTTTGGTGGATCTTTCTCTATATTGCTAATTACTATAATATCAATAGTTGCAGATAATCTGTTATCTATTGTTTTAGCTGTTATAGTAGCAGTACCTAATGCTTTAGCTGTAATAGTGCCGTCTTGTGTTACTTCCACAACTTTTTCATCACTACTTTCATATATTATGTTTCTTAAACTAGCTTCTTTAGGTGTTGCTACTAAATTTAGTGTTTGCTTAGTATTAATCTCAACATTAAGTTGTTGTTTATCAAATTCTATTTTTGTTGGTTTAATGTTTTGATCTTTTATTATATTTAATTTTACTTCAACTTTTTGTTTACTATCATCTATTATTAATGTAGTTGTACCAGTTTTTTTAGCAATGTAACTTCCACTTGAAGTCTTCTCTATAAAGCCATCATCTGTTGTAGATAAATTTACTTCATTACAATCTGCTACTCCAAGATCTAAATTTAAATCAATCGTACTTCCCTCTTCAAATTCTAATTCACTAACTTTAATATTTTCACTTAATGGTTTACAAATTAAAATATCTATAGTTCTTTCAATTATTTGTTCTTTATATTTAGCTGTTAATTTTAAAGTAGCTTTACCTACTTCAAATGGATCTATTTCAACAGCCTTAACTTTAGAAGAGATTTCCTTAGAAGATATAGCATAAATATTACTTTCATCTACCTCGGCTTCATATGTTAAAGGAAGTTGTTTATCATTTTGAAGTAATTTTAGTTCTATTTCATCTTTTTCATATAAATAGTAACGTTCTTTGGCACTGATATCAAAGATAATATCATCATCTACTCTATTTTTCTTAATGATTTGCATTATTAAAACTATTGAACAAATTAACAATATAGTTATTACTATAATCATTATTACAATTTTAAAATTTATTTTTGTTTTTTTAATTGGTTTTATTTCGTTATTCATAAACTTCTCCTACTTCACTGTTACTTTTATTTGTTTTTGATAAGATCCTTCTTTAGTTTCAACAGTAATTGTAGCAGTGCCTTTCTTTTTAGCAGTGATGATGCCTTTATTTGATACTTCTGCTACTTCATCATTATCTATCGAATAGATTATTGATTGGTTAATAGCATCATCTGGCGTTACTTTTGCTTCTATTTTGGTTACTTCTTTTTCTTGAAGTACAATTTCTTCTGTATCAACAACCAATCCTGTAACAAGAACATTTTTAGCATAAGAAGATATATTTATTTTTACTTGTTCTTTGCCTTGTTTTACTAATATTTCTGTTTTTCCAATCCATTTAGGAGTAATAACACCATTTTTATCCACAGAAGCTATTTTATCATCTACTACTTCATAAGTTACATCACTATAACAGATAGGATCATCTCCAAGATAAAGATTAATATCAACAGGATAATTTTTATCAGCATATAATTGTAAATCAGTACTTTCTATATGTTTAGCAGATAATCTATTACAAACAACTATTTTTTGACTTATTCTATCAGTATATTGATTACCTAATTTAGCATAAGTTGTTAAAACAAAACTTCCTAACTGTTTAATAAAGAATTTATTTTCAACTTTTCTACCAATTATTGCACCCTTTTTATATGGCTCCGCTATCTCATCTTGAGAAGTTTGGAAGAAAAACTCTGTTCTACTTAAATTACCTAATCCTTTAGCAGAAGCATTGACTGTTAAAATTTCATCAACATATACTTTTTCAATGTTATCTTGGGTAATTCTTTTTAATTTGCCATTTGGTATTATTAAGAATCTAATAATTAAAGTTAGGACTATTAATATAATTAAAATTAATATTACTTTAAAAAACCATTTACTTTTAATGTATTTATTTTTGTAATCTACATATCCTTCTTCTTTATAGTAAACATTATCTTCCATTTCATCACCCTTTTTACTAGTTTAAGTATACATTAATTTTATTTTTTTGTAAATCAAAAAGAAACCATCTATTGATAGTTTCTATTTATTCTTTCTAATACTCTTTCTGTATCTGTTGTTAACATGTTGTATAATTTTTTATAACTTCTTAATTTTTTAATTAAATTTATTTCTTCTTTAGTCATCATAAGACCATAAGATTCATCTTCATTGGCTATTACATATTTGTCATTTCCAATTAAGTATTCAATGGGAGCGTTGAATAATTTAGATAACTCTGTTAAATTCTTCATGCATGGCATCTTTTTTTCGTTTTCCCATTGTGAAACACTGATATTAGTAATTCCTAGAGCGTCAGCAACATCTTTTTGGGTTAAGCCTTTCTTTTTTCTTTGCTCATAAATCCTTTTACCGTACATGGCACCCTCCTTTTGTGCCTTAATTATAAAAAAGATTTATTAATGTTTTACTCTAGTTAGCCAAAAGTTATAATTAACTTTTACTTGACAAAAATGTAACTTTATCAGCCACTACATCCAAAGAATAAACTTTGGTATTATCTTTTTTTTCATAAACATTATTTCTTAAGAAACCACGTATTCCTATAATGTCTCCTTTTTTACAATACTGTTTAGTATTGCTAGCTATACCGTTCCATAAAGTACACTCAACAAAATCTGTTTCATACTCGCCATTTATGTTTTTGTAATTTCTTGGTATTGCTACAGTTATGTATGACAATTGGGAACCTGTTTCTGTCGTTTTTAGTTCAGGATCTTTTACAAGACGCCCTACTAAAGTTACTTGATTTAACATATTACCTCCTTTCGCCAAACAATAATATTATCTTTTATACTTCTTGGCAAATGAAGGAAATTGTATTTTCATCTTAAACTTAACCTGAAATAGAAGTTTTTACTATAAAAAAAGAGAGTTTTTTAGTCTAAAACCTCTTCATTTTATCTTTTTTATATAATTTTAATTATTTTTAGGAATATCCTGTAAAGCTTTAATAAATTCAAATTCTTTTGGTATAGAGTACTCTGGCAAGTTATCAAGACAGTATTTATAGATACTATGTCTTAATTTAGTATTGTCTTGATAATTGTTTTTTAAAATAATATAAGCTTTAAGATATGGTGTATTTATATTATCTTTTTTTGTTATTACAATTGAAGTATAGATTGCTTTATGTTTTCCTATTATTTCATTGATATAGTCAATATCTATATTATAAATAGAATATGGCAAAATATTTTTAGTAGTCATGTTATAAGTTATGGTGCCATCTTCTTCCATAGTACAGATATCTTGAGTATGAAACCATAGTTTACCATCAGGATGATATCTTAATGTTTGATAAGTTTTTTTAGGATTATTATAGTAATATTTCATGATTGTAGGACCACTTACACAAAGTTGTCCTTCTTTTTTGGCTTCCAAAGACTCATGCATACTTGGTTGAACTATTTTATATTTAGTGTTTGGTAAAAATGTGCCAATTGTATTATTTTTATATCTTCTTGCAGTAGTTAAAGTTAAAAAAGATGTTGTTTCATCTTGATAATAACCTGTTAATAATTTTACATTACTACCTTTGTCTTTTAAGGCTTTATCAATTTGTCTTTTTTCTTTTTTAGTAATAAAGTTATTTAAACAAATAATTAATTTTACTTTTTTTAATAAACTTCTAGATGTTTTTTTATTTATTAATTCTAAAAGAATTGACTCTGGTAAGACTAAGATTGTTGGAGAATATTCTTTTATTAGTTTTTCAATATCTAATAATTCTTCATTAGCTAGAATAATAGATAAACCTTTTAATAAAGCAAGATGAATACAAGTAGAAAAAAATATACTTCTATTTATAGGAAAAATATTTAAAAGAAGATCTTCACTTGTTAAATCTTTTAATATTTCACTTGTATCAATACAAGAACTATTTATGTTATATGAAGTTAAAACAATATTTCTATCATTATTAGAAAATATTATGGCATCATTTGATGTTTGCACTACTTGGTTTTCTTTTACTAATTTACTGTAATCAAGGAACTTTTTCCAACTTATTACATTAACATTATCAAATATTCTTAAGGCTATACGTTTTACTTTAGTAATTGGGGCAAGATCTTTTAGATGAGGTTTTTCATCACTTGCTAAAATAATTGTTTGAATTTTAACAGAATCTAAGATAGCTAATATCTTAGGATATATTGATTGTTTTATTACTACTACTTTACTTTTATTTGCTTCTAATATTTTTTCTAATTCTTTAATAGATTGCATTGGATCTATTAAATTAGCTACTGCTCCAATTTTATTAAGAGCATAAACCATAATTAAAGTTTCTTCTTTAGGAGCAATTACACTTACTATATCATTAGGCATAACATGTAATTTTTTTAAAGATTTAGCACATTTGTCAATTAAAGTTATCAGTTTCCCATAAGTTACTTTTTTATCTTGATAGTAGTAGGCAACTTTATCTTCATTAGTAATACTAGATAGTAAAGATTCATATAAACTTTTTTGTCTTAATGAATTAATATCTTTATTTATATTTTTTTGCTTAGCCATACTTCCTCCATGCATTATAAAAAGTATAGCAGACTTTTGATAGTTTTACAAGGCTACTATACTTATATTTTAGATAGATAAATAGGAAAAATTATCTTTTTATCGATTAGACCACTTTTTATTTTTAAGTCCATTTCTTGTAATAATTTTAACTGATTTAATATTTCATTACTACTAAATAGACTATCTTGCTCTTTTAAAATTTTTAATCTGTATGGATGTAGTGATAACTTTTTAGTTATTTCTTCATCTTTTAAAGTTTTACTCATTATTTTTATTTGATTTAATAATCTAAAATGACTTGCTAAAATTGCTAATAATTTTATTTCATCTTCTTCTTTGGATATTGATTCGTATATAGATAAGATTTGTTTTTTATCTTTTTTAGCTATACTGTTTATAAAATCAAAGATACTGTATTTAGAATATTTTTTAACTACTTTTATGATATCTTGTCTTGTAATTATTTTATCTTCTTTATATAATTTTAATTTTTCTATTTCATTAGCTAAAATATCTATATTTTTATTAGTGTAGTCTATTAATAAATTAATTGTTAAGTTATCTATTTTATAATCTTTTAAGTTTTGTTTGACATAATTAAAATAATCTATATTATTTAAATTTTTAAAAATAGTTTTTTCTTTTAATGATTTAAATAATTTTGTTTTTTCATCTATATTTTCTGCAGTTAATATTAAAATGTTATCTGTTGGATTATCTAAATAATTTAATAAGGGTTTTAAATCTTCTAATAAATTAATGTTTGTTACAATAATCATTTTTTTATCATTAAAGAAAGAGATTGTATTTATTGATTCTAGAGCTTTTAATATCGTATTATCTTCTAGATCAAATGTAACTATTTCTATATTTTTGTTCTGTTCATTAGCTTTTATTTTTTTTATTTCTTCTTTTATTAATTTAGAATTTCCAATTATAAAATAGTTCATGATAAACACCTATAGTTATTATACTAAATTTTAATAATATTTTTAAGTTTTTTTATTACTTTTTTTTCTATTCTGGAAATATAAGATTGACTTATTTTTAATTTTTCTGCAACTTCTTTTTGAGTTAGTTCATCTTTACCATTTAAACCATATCTTAAATTCATTATTTGTCTATCTCTATCTGGTAATTTAGATAATTCTTCTTTTAATATTTCATGATCTATTTTTTGTTCAAGAGGTTTTGATGTAATATCATGATCTGTTCCTAGGACATCTTCAAGATGAAGTTCATTACCCTCAGTATCAAAAGATAGACTTTCTTCAAAAGAAACATCTAGTTTAGTCTTTTTGTTTTTTCTTAAATACATTAATATTTCATTATCAATACAACGAGAAGCATAAGTAGCAAGTTTAATATTTTTTTCTTTAGAAAAAGTGTTGATACCTTTAATTAGACCAATTGAGCCTATACTTACTAAATCTTCTAAATCAACATTAGTGTTTTCATATTTTTTAGCTAAAAAAACTACTAAACGTAAGTTATGTTCAATTAATTTATTTTTAGCTTCAATAGAGCCTTGTTCTTTTAATAATACTAAATTATCTTCTTCTTCCTTTGATAATGGTGGCGGAAGAATATCAGTTGCTCCAACATAAAATATTCCTTTACTACTACGTAATTTTTCTAATAACTTTTTTAATAATTTAATCATTTAATTTCCTCCATTAACTTATTATTTAAAATAATATCTACTCCTTCAAGATGTAGTTTTTCATTAGATATAGCTATTAAAACATGATAAAAATAACCATAATTTTCAATGTGTATTTTATCAATAATAAAACATTTTAATAAACCATCTCCATTTATAGTATGATATGGTGTAAAAATATATTTATCTTCTTTGATATTAATATTATTATTAACAATTAAGATTGGTTTTTTTAAGATATAATCTACTAAAGTATTACCTGTATCTAAAAAACCATTTAAATGAAGAGTTTTGTTTTTTAAATAGATATCTACTTTATATTTAGTGTTTATTTGTCTTTTATACTTTTTTTCTATTTTAATATAAATATACATAGTAATTATTGATAAAATAAGTAGTATTATAATATTACAAGTTTTATTTGTTTTATAAAAGATTAGACCATTATGAGTATAAGATGTTTCAATATTTATTAAGTAAAGAGATCCCGCTAAAAGGATACTTAAAATCATTAGATAAAAAAGATTTGTTAGAGTATATTTTAAGTCTTTATATTTAAAAGTTATTATAACTAGTATTAAAGCTGTTATAATTTTAAGAAAGAAAAAAGATATTTTATCCATATTTAAGAAAAGTGTAAAACTAAATATTGCACCAAAAAAACTTGCTAATATTATTCTTTTTTTAGTAGTATTTATTTTTAAGATAATTGATTCTGATGATAAAAGAATAAAGTCAAATAAAAAGTTAATTAAAAAGACATAATCTAAATATATTTTCATTTTACCACCAGTTATAGTGTAAATGTTTTATATTAAGAATTATGTCTTAATTTTGGTTTAAATTACATTTTACCTTTTTGTCTAAATCTTTCTTTAGTATCAAGAATTTTTTTTCTTAAACGAATTGCATCAGGAGTTATTTCTACGTATTCATCATCTTCAATAAATTCTAAAGCTTCTTCTAAAGTGAAAGTTTTAGGTGTTACAAGAGTTAGAGCTTCATCTGTTCCAGAAGCACGAGTGTTGGTTAAGTTTTTATTTTTACATGGATTAACATCTAAGTCATTATCACGATTATTTATACCAATTATCATACCTTCATAAACTTCAGTAGCAGGAGAAATAATTAAAGTTCCACGATCTGATAAGTTAAATAAAGAAAAAGCCATGGCTTTACCATTTTCAATAGATACTAATACACCATTTTTTCTTCTTTGGATAGGTCCAGCATATTTATCATAGCCTTTAAAACTTCTTACCATTATTCCCTCACCCTTGGTATTGGTTATAAAGTTTTGACGATAACCAATAAGACCTCTTGTAGGAACACTAAACTCCATTTTAGTATAACCATCTACATTAGTTAAAGAAATTAAATTACCTTTTCTTTCATTTAAATCATTTATTACTGTTCCTTGATAGATGTCTTTACAATTAATAGTAACTATCTCATATGGCTCTTGTTTAATACCATTTATTTCTTTGGTTAAAACTACTGGTTTAGAAACAGATAACTCATAGCCTTCTCTTCGCATTTTTTCAAGTAAAATTGAAAGATGAAGTTCGCCACGACCAGATACTTTATAACCATCTATACCATTTAAAGTTTCAACTTTTAGGCCAACATTAGTTTCTAATTCTTTATCTAGTCTTTCCTTAATATGACGATTAGTTAAGAATTTACCACTTCTTCCTGCGAAAGGAGAAGAATTTACTAAAAAGTTCATAGATAAAGTTGGTTCTTCGATTATAATTGGTGGCAAAGCTTTAGGATTAGCAGGATCACAAATAGTATCTCCAATTGAGATATCAGGATCAACTTGAACAATTACTATGTCACCATACTGTGCAGTTTCCTGTTCTTTTTTAGTAAGTCCCTCGTTAGTATAAATTCTAGTTATTTTACTATTATGAATATTGTTTTCATCAGAGTTTTTAATTATCGCAACTGGCATATTTTTTTTCATTATACCTTTTGTAATACGTCCTATACCAAGACGTCCTAAATAATCATCGTACTCTAAAGAAGAAATTTGAATTTGTAATGGATCTGTTTCTAATCCCTCATATGGTTTTGTATGTTTAATAATTGTTTCAAGAAGTGGAGTTATATCAGTTGATGTATCATCTAGTTCATATTTAGCAATGCCCTCTTTAGCAATTCCATATATTATTGGGAAATCAAGTTGTTCATCATTAGCATTTAATTCTACAAATAAATCAAATGTTTCATTAATAACATCATCAATTCTTGCATCTTTTTTATCTATTTTGTTAATAAATAAAATAGGATTTAAATTCTGTTTTAAAGCTTGTTCTAGAACAAATCTAGTCTGTGGCATTACTCCTTCTTTTGAATCTACTAAAAGTATTACAGTATCAACTGTTTTTATTATACGTTCTACTTCACTTGAGAAATCAGCATGTCCAGGGGTATCAACAATATTTATTTTATAATCTTTATATCTTATAGAACAGTTTTTAGAATAAATAGTTATACCACGTTCTCTTTCCAAATCATTACTATCCATTATTTGAGTTTCGTTTTCTTCTTCTTTATTTAAAGCAACATTTTGTTTTAATAAAGCATCTACTAAAGTTGATTTACCTACATCAACGTGTGCTACTACAGCAATGTTTATTATTTTTTCCATTTTTACTACACCCTCTTTTTTACGAACTTTTAAAAGTATACACCTATTTTAGACTTTTTGCAATATTTTTACTTGGTTTTTTTATTTATTTTTGTTTATTATTTTAATATAATATTAGTTGGTGAAATTTATGTTTCGTTATTCTTATAATAATAAAAGATATCATACTTTAGATTATTTTTATAAAACTACTTTTAATGAAAAGATTTGTAAGCTTTGTTTTAATATTGGTTGCAGTTGTCCTAATGTTGACGGAACTAAAGGATTTGGTGGCTGTATATACTGTAAAAATGGAAGTGGAGATTTTGCCGGAGATAAAAATGTATCCTTAAAAGAACAATATAATAGTCAAAGAAAAATAATGGAAAGAAAATGGCCAAATGCTAGTTTTATTGCTTATTTTCAAGCTGGTAGCAATACGTATGGAGATTTGGAATATTTGAAGAAATGTTATCTTGAAGTTTTAAGTTTTGAAAAGATTAAAGGGTTATATATTGCTACAAGGTGTGATTGTCTAAGTGCTGATTGTTTAGAATTTTTAAAGTTGCTTAACAAAAAAACTAATCTTGTCATAGAACTTGGTTTGCAAACTATTCATGATAGCACTTCAAAACTTATTAATCGAGGACATACTCAAGAAGAATTCATAGAAGCTTTTAAAATGCTTAAAGCAAATGATATTAAAGTTGTTGTCCATATTATTAATGGACTACCATATGAAAATAAAGAAATGATGATTGAAACTGCTAAGTTTTTAAATGATTTGAAAGTTGACGGTATTAAAATACATATGCTAGCTATTTTAAAAGATACTAAAATGGCTAAACTTTATGAAAAAGAAAAATTTCCTTTATTAACAAAGGAAGAATATATTGATATTGTTATCTCTCAACTAGAATATTTAGATCCTAATATTGTTATTCATAGGGTTACAACTGATCCTAATATTAATGATTTAATTGCTCCAAAGTGGTTAGTTAAAAAAACTGTTTTGTTAAACGATATTGATAAAGAAATGAAAAGAAGAAATACTTATCAAGGAATAAAAAACATATAAAAATTATTTATATGTTTCGTATTATATTAATTATCCAACTGATAATTATTGGTACAATTATTAATATTATGTAATGTTTTAGAAAGAAGTTTATTAAATTTTCTAGATATTTAGTATTTTTTATACAATCTATTATTAATAATATGATAGCTACAATTATTAATATGGCTATGGGAAGAGCTAAAATGTTATATTTTAGTGTTTTTAATGGGTGTAAAGAAAATATTTGTCTTGTTGCTCTTGTAAGACCACATGAGGGACATGGTAGATGAAATATTGTTTTTAAAGGACATTTTATTTTTAAATATTTAGAGCATAAAAAAAGTAATATTATTGCTAATAATATCAATAATATTAAACTTATTTTTTCTTTTTTAGTCTTTAAGTGGATTTCCATCGGCATCTGTGTTAATTGAGCCTGTTAATATTAATATTCCTTCTACTAAACCCCATATTTCTGATACTATTGCTAAAACACCGCAACTTAGAACACTCATTAGTAATTGTGCAACTGCTTTACCATTGTATCCTAAGTAAAAATTATGAATACCTAAAGTACCTAGAAATATTCCTAATAGACCTGCTGCTATTTTAGATTTTCCACCTTGATTAGATGTAGGTTGTTTTTTAATTTCTTTTCCACATTTTAAACAAACATCTTGATCTTCAGTTAGTTCGCTTCCACAATTGGTACAAAACTTTGCCATTATATCACTCCTTTTTTATGATAATGTAAGATATATTCCTACAACTAAACCTATGACTCCTAAAACAATACCGGTAATAGCCATCCATCTTCCAGGTTGATTAGTTTTATTTATCTTACTTAATCCAATACTTGAAAATATTAAAGCTAATAAACCTACTACACCAAAAAGATTAATACAGAACATAGAAATTAGTCCAAGAATAAATCCTGTAAGAACATATGGATTATTTTGTTCAGTTGATACATTTGTATTATCGCTTTTATTTTTCTTTACTTTTTTACCACAATTTAAACAAACATCTTCATCTTCATTTAATTTGCTTCCACAATTGGTACAAAACTTTGCCATAATTATTCTCCTTTACAGCAATAATTCTAGCATAATTTTATTGGTTTTGCAATATTTATATTCATTACATTTTTTATGTTTTTTTATTTTATTGATATATTACTAAGGTTGAACGATCGGCATGAAATGCATTAGATTCCCCTGTACCTGCAGCAAAGCAAAATATTCCTAGATTAGTTTCTACTTTTTCCGTTATTCCACCACCACTATCACCGCGATAGATAATTTGATTACTACTAAAAACCAAAGTGCTTTCATCTTGATACCAACTGCCATATTTTGTATTAGGTGTTTTTATTACCTCTTTTGTTGCATCTCCTAATTTTCCTCTTTTATAAGAAGCTACATCATTATAAGTAGTACCAGAACTATATTCATCATAATATTTCTTATTTGGATAAGTGGTAAATCCTGTTTTTGTTATATCTTGACCTTTAATACCAGTCATAATAGTATCCCATAAACCTCCAGACATATCATATATTCCATAGATATTTCCTGTTGTACTTGCTCCAACACCTTTCCCTGTTGCTTTTGATGTTTTAACATTATTTTCATTTACTATATAGTCATCATATGAATATGAGCCATAAATACTATTTTCTATTTTTGAATTTACTCCAGAACTTCTTCCAGTGTAACTATCTTTGTAGCTATTTCCAGTTGAAATACCACTATTGTTTGGATATATTTCGGAACAAACTCCATTATTACATCTTCCATATTTTGAGTATGTTAAATAAGCAACTGCTCCCCACTCAATATTCTTATTTAAATGGGTATCTAAGTTATTATTATCTCCAGTTAAATCTCCAGTTACTGTATAGGCTGTTGCATTACTTGGAAATCCATAAATATTATCTTTTAATTCCATACTTCTTATTTCTTGAAATCTTGTCGCTAGAGTTTTATTTTTATTTGGTATTACATCTGGCTTTATAACAAGATTTGTTGATTCTATTCCGTCTTCAAA
>CANQOV010000029.1 GCA_947625575.1 uncultured Bacilli bacterium
AATTATCAAAATTCAATTTTTAGAAATTGTATAAGAAAACCTCTAGAAAAATTCTAGGGGTTTGTCTACACTCTGAGGATAAAATAATTTATCCTATGTAATGAAGTTTATCTATTAAAATTCCTGTTCCCTCGGCAACACAATTTAGAGGCTCTTCGGCAATATAGATGGGTACTTGAAGACGTTCTTCCAAAAGTTCTGGCAAACCTTCAAGTAAGGCTCCTCCTCCAGTTAAGATAATACCTTTTTCTATTATATCAGCTGATAATTCTGGGGGTGTTTGTTCTAATACTGATTTGATTGAATTTATTATTTTTTTAATATTATCTTGTAATGCTTCTTCTATTTCTTCTTTTGTTATTGTTATTGTTTTAGGTAGTCCTCCAATTAAATCTCTTCCACGAATATCCATTTTTTCTTTTTTGGAATCTGTTTTGGCTGCTCCAATATTTATTTTTATTAATTCTGCTGTTTTTTCACCAATTAACAATTTATATTTATGTTTTATATATTCTATTATACTTTCATCAAAAGCATTTCCTGCAATTTTTATAGAAGCACTACTAACGATGTTACCTAAAGATAATACTGCTATATCAGTGGTACCTCCACCTATATCAACAACCATGCTACCAAATGGTTTGGATATTTCTAATCCTGCTCCTATCGCAGCAACTTTTGGCTCTTCTTCTACAAAAACTTTTTTGGCTCCTAATTTTTCTGCAGCCTCACGAATAGCATTTTTTTCTACTTCGGTTATGTTTGAAGGGCAACAAATAATGATGTTTGGTTTACCTACTCTTATTTTTTGTTTTACTTTTCTTAATAGATTTTCTAAAAGCATTTCGATTACATCAAAATCTGCAATTACACCGTCTTTCATAGGTTTTATAGCTTTTATTTTGCCCGGTGTTCTTCCTAACATATCATTAGCCTCTTTACCTATTGCTATTGGACGATTATTTTCTTCATCTATTACTACAACACTTGGCTCATTTAGAACTATTCCCTCTCCTTTAACATATATTAAAGTATTAACAGTTCCTAAATCTATTCCTATATCTTTTGCAAACATATTAAAATTCACCAAGACTTTTTTCTAAATATTTCTCTGGATTAACTAGTTTGTTGTTATAATAAAGTTCAAAATGTAAATGATTTTTTAAATCACTACTAATGGTGTTTTCTCCACTTGTTCCTATTTCTTGTCCTCTTGATACTTTATCATTTTGTTCTACAGTAGTCTCACTTAAACTTTGATAAACAGAAATCATACCATTATCATGTTGTATTTTTACGGTTTTGCCTACAATATCATCTTCTGTTACTGATAAGACTGTACCGTCTAATATAGCTATTATCTTAAATGGTGTTTCTTTGACATAATCTACTCCAGTATTTTGAATATAAGTGTTTTCATAATAAATTAGAGAGTTTTCTTGATCTTTAGAATCAGTTGATGTGTAATCATAATAACTTTTACCTATTGTTACATCAGGCTCATTATAGGGTCTTAAAATTGTGTTTTCATTATCATTTGTGGTACTTATTACTGGAAGTACATTGTCTGTTAATATTTCATAGGAGACATACTCATAATTTTTTTCTACGTATTTGTTAGCTACTTTTGTTGAATTAATAACTAAGTAACTTATTAAGGCTATTACAACAACTGTTAATATACCTATTGCTTCAAATATGTAGTTATTTAATACTTTTTTTATCATTTAAAAATCACCTCATTTTAATTTTTTCCATTTTTGGGTGATTTATACATTTAAAAAAGATTTGAAAATTCTAAAATCATTTTTGATATTATATGGGTTAAGGCTAAAACTATCAAAAAATAAAATAATCTTGCTTGAAATACTTTGTTTTTTTTAAAAATTTGATTGATATTAACTGAGTCTAAAGCAAATAGCACGACCATTGCTACAAAAAAGTATAGTAAAGTTTTAATCATTTTCGTACTCCTTGATTTGATTTCTTCTTCTTACATATTTTTCTTCAGTTAGAGGTTTGGTTGTTAAAAAGGCTTTTACTATTTTTTTTACTTTCCAAAATGGTAAATTGTTTGATAGTGCTAAGACATTGGCATCATTGTGAAGTCTTGATAAGTAAGATTCTTTGATACTACATACTTTAGCACAAGTTAGACCTTTCATTTTATTTAAAGCAATAGACATACCAATTCCTGTTTTACAAATAGCAATTCCATATTCTAAGTTTTCTTTTGTGATAGTTTCTGCTAATTTTTTAGCATAGATAGGAAAATCTACAGATTCTGTAGAATTAGTACCACAGTCAATTACAGTTATGTTTTGTTTTTGTAAATATTTTTTTATTTTTTCTTTTAAATTGTAGCCTTGATGATCTGATGTAATGGCAACTTTCATACTTTAACACCTCATTTTTATTATAGACTAAAACAAATAAAAAAAAAATAGATTAACTATTTTTCTTGTTTAATACCATATTTTTTGTTGAATTTTTCTACATTACCTGCCATTTTTTATTTGTTTAAAAATAATGCACATTTATTAAAGAACTCTACTTGATCGGTATTTAATTCTCCTGTCTCAACCATTTTTCGTAGTGTTTCCATGCTAAACCATTTCACTTCAGATAATTTTTCTAGCTGGATATCCAACTCATTTATATCTAAATCCATTTTGGTATAATACATTATATAACAATCCTTGCCATCACAACCCTTTCAAATTCAATAATTTTTTGATTTCTAATATCAATACCTAACTCTTCTTTTACTTCAGTGATAATACCTTGCTCTGGTGTTTCTCCATGTTTAGGGTGCCCTCCAGTTACTCCCCAATCTCTTCCTTTAGATTCAACTCTCTTCTGCATTAAAAACTCTCCATTTGAATTTTGAATTGCAATCATAACAACCATCAATTTCAACTTTAAATAATTAATAGTTTCTATTAACAATATTAAAATATTATTATAATTTTTAATGTCGGTGTTATTTATTTTTTTTATCAATAAACCATTTGGAAAAATCGTGAAAATAATTATTCGTATTTTTCCACCAGTCAAGTTTTTCTTCTGTGCTGAGACTACCATAATTTGCCTTTTGACCTTTTATTTCCATTAACTGATCCATAACACTCCCAGTTCCATTTGGAGAAGTTCTAATTGTTAGCTCGGTATCCATTCTAAAAGTTTTGTATTCTCCTGTTGGCTCTGCATATGCTAAAACTTCTATAGACTTAGCGTTTCTATTATCTTTGCCTTCTAATAGTTTTAGTATTCCTTCAGTTCCTAATTGATTAAAAACGTATTTTCCAAATGCACCGGGGAAACCATTTAACGCTTCAAATTCAAATCCCACATCTGTCTTAATAACTGCTTTATTTAATTTTTTTGCAGCTACTAACGCACTTTTAGATGCAATTACTTCTATATCGGTGTCTTGAACTTCATCAACACCAAGATTTATATTTTCAACTTCAATACCATACAGTCCCAAAACACTTTGGGCAATTTCTAATTTGTGTTTATTTCCAGTTATAAATATTATTTTTTTCATAAATATTCTCCTTTTTGTTCTATAATAACATCTTTACTATATTTGTCAATCATCAGCATTACTATAATTACATTACAAAATTGTTGATATTTACGATATTTAATATAGAAATTTTTCATTACACCATACCTGTTTATATTGATTTTTTTATTGTACTTTTTATATCTCAAAGTTTAAAGTTTTTATTTATTTTTTCTAAATAAAATGTCTCATCTAAAAAGCGAGAATTTTATAATGTTTTAAAGTTTTATTGCCTTGAGGATTAAAAATATTAAACAAAATTATATTTAAAACAAAAAAAATTAACTCAACTTTCTTGAATTAATTTTTATATAATTTTGTTTAACATTATTTTTCTTGTTTAATACCATATTTTTTGTTGAATTTTTCTACATTACCTGTCATTTTTTTATTACCTTGTTTACCAGAATAAAATGGATGACATTTAGAACATATTTCTATATGTACTTCATCTAAAGTAGATTGGGCTGTAAATTCATTGCCACAAGCACAAATAAATTTAGTATCCTTATATTGTGGATGTATTCCTTTTTTCATATTATCTCCTTCCGCCATGACTTAGAAAGTCATAGTAATTCGCTTTCTTGTATATTATATCAAACATTGTTTGGTTTAGCAAGTATTTTTAGTCTTCTTCTACTAACTTTATGTCTGCCCCAACATTTTTTAGTTTTTCAATGATACCCTCATATCCTCTTAAGATATGTTCTACTCCTGTTATGGTGGTTGTTCCTTTAGCTATTAGTCCTGCGATTATTAAAGAAGCTCCTGCTCTTAAATCGGTAGCATTTACTGTTGCTCCTTGTAAAGATGATTTTTCAATAGTTATTTGTTCTTTAGATATTTTTTCTATTTTAGCGTTCATCTTTTTTAATTCGTTAACATGCATAAATCTATTTTCATAGATGTTTTCTGTAATTGTAGAAGTACCTTGGCAACAAGTTAGATAAGTTGTAAATGGTTGTTGTAAGTCTGTTGGAAAACCGGGGTAATAGTATGTTTCCATATCTGTTGCTATTAAGTTAGAGGATTTCTCACATATTACGCTTTCATCTTCAATTGTAAATTTTGCTTTTGTTTTCTTTAATTTATCTAATAAAGCTTTTATATGTTTAGGATTTAGGTTATCTACTTTTAATTTGTCTGCAATTAAAGTACCAATTATAACATAAGTTCCTGCTTCAATACGATCTGGGATTACTTCAACAGCACCACTTTTTAAATGGTCTACTCCTGTTATAGTTATTCTTGATGTTCCTGCTCCTTTTATTTTGGCTCCCATGGTATTTAAAAAATCCGCAACATTTTTTATTTCTGGCTCTTTGGCAGCATTGTTTATATGAGTTGTGCCCTTAGCTTTGGTAGCTGCTAACATGATGTTAATGGTTGCTCCTACTGAAGCTATATCAAAGGTAATATCTGCTCCTTTTAATTCATCAGCATGAATTACATATTTATCAGTAGTCTGTGTTACTTTGGCTCCCATTTTTTTAAATCCCTCAATATGAAGATTGATAGGTCTTTTGCCTATGTTACAACCACCTGGGAAATTCATTTCTACATGATTGTATTTGGCTAGTAGAGCACCCATAAAATAATATGATGCTCTTAGTTTATTGGCTATTTCTTCTGGGATAGCAACATTTTTCATGTTTTTAGGGTTAATAATAATGCTTTCTGTTGCACGTTTATAGCTAACATTTAAGATATCTAATATTGCTTCTAAAGACTTTACATCAGATATTTCTGGCAAATTACAAATAGTTGCTTCTTCATCTGTTAGGATTGCTGCGGGTATTAATGCTAGAGCAGAATTTTTGGCACCACTTATTCTTATTGTGCCATTTAATGTTTTTTGCCCGTTAATTATTATTTTTTTCATTTTACTTCCTCACTTTATCTAGTGCTTTCATCTATATTATATGTTTTGTTTTGTGATGTGATTTTTAAAACATATTTATAATTTGTTTTATATCTGTGATAACTGGAAAATCATTTTCTTTGAAAACTTTGGAAAACTTAATACCTATGCCACACTCTTTTTGCCACTCTCTTAAGTTTTTAGTGTAGTCATCTATTAAGATAGAGCCTGCCGTATGAATCATTTTTGTTTTAGATATTTGTTTAGGGCAAGGAATAATAGTAACGTCTTTAAAATATTTTCTAATATATTTTATTTTAATTACAGCCTCTTTTAAAGAATTAACATGAGTTAAAATACTTACATTAAATTTATTGGAAGCAATTACTTCCTTTATTGAATCTATGCTATTGTTAATGATATTATCATCAATTATGATATTCTCCCATGGATAATTTTTATAAAATTCACACGTTTCTTCTTCAGTTAGCTCTTTGCCAAGTTTTTTTATATCATTATAGGAAGGTGTTATTGTATCTAAGATTACACCGTCAAAATCTATATATAAACTTAACTTTTCCATTATATTTATCACCTAATAAAATCATACACTTTTTTACTTATTTTGACAAGAAAAAAGCACTTATTTACATAAGTACTTTATTTTGTAGTTTTTGTTCTTGTCTTACCTGTTGCTGTCCAACCAGATAATGTCTTTTTACTACTCCAAGTGTATTCTACACCATAAACATTTTTATATGTGTTAGTTGGTTTTTTTGTTTCTTCTGCAGTATAAGTGATTACACATTTTTTATCTTTTAAAGTTCCTTGGTCACACTTATATCCTACTACTTTAGAATTTTTCTTTACACACATATTGTTTTGTTCATCTAGAGTAAATCCAGCATTACATTTATAACCAGTTAATTTACTTACTTTTTTATAACAATCTGTTCCTTTTAATGTTTCATTAGCACTACAAGTATAATTTTTTACTTGTTGTACTTGTTTTTCACATTTTTTAGTAGTGCTGTTATATTTATAATCACTAGCGTCACAACTATAAGTTTCATTTACTTTTGTTTCTTTCAATTTTCTTATATTAGTGTATACATAACCATTATTTAATAGAGTTTTATCTGTTTTAGTATCGCTCCATTTTACGTCCCATCTTGTTTTTTCAACTCTGTTAGTTTGATATCCTACAAAAGTTGATTTTTGTCCATATACTGGAACTTTCTGTTCAGTTACGTTACATTTTGCTGTAACAGAAGTTACGCTGTTAACATCATTTATATATTTATAGTTTGTAAGTTTAGATACTCTTACACGATATACTGGATTTAAAGCACATGAAGCTTTACACTCTTCATAAGACATACCTAATACTTCATATTTTGTTGTTGGAGTATCACTTGGAATCTCATGCATTGTTGTTTCATATGATGACCAAGATTGTTTTCCAGTTACTTGATATACTCCATTTGTTTTTGTATCTATAAAGTAGGTATATCCTGAACAAGTTTTGATTGTTTTGTATGTCAATAGATTATCATAAGTTGTATGATAAATAGGTTTTGTTTTATCTACTTCTTCTTCATAATAAGTTTGTTCTTTAGCATATTTGTAATCATATACTTTAACTTCATTTCTTGTTACAGTAGGATTTTTAGTTAAAGTTACTGTTTCATATGTTGGTTTTGCCTTAGTTACTACTTCTTCATCTTTGTAAACAGGTATTTTTGAAGCTGTTTCAGTGTTATTTTCATAAATTGCTTTGGCTGCAACTGTTTTTGTCTTAGTTACATTTCTTACACATAAATTTCCTTTTTTAGTGTAACCTGTAGCACATTTTGAACTTGTTAATACTTTATTTACTGTTTGACGTTTAAATTCATATTCTGTTATGTCTTTGTATGAAGATGAGCAATCTCCAAGTAAAAGGCATTTATCGTCACAACCTAAATGTTCTATAATATAAGCTGTTTCTTCATCACATGATAAATTTACTTTTAATTCAAATTCTGTTTCTTTTCTTGTTATTTCAACATATGAGTTTTCTAATGAACAGTAGTTACCATTTTTATCTACAAATGGTAATAATAAATGTTTATCTAACATTTCTTTTAATGTCATTTTTACTGTTTCATTAACATTTTTTGGTAATCTTTCATTAGTGTAGTATTTTTCTGCGGCTTCTTTCATTGAGTTTATGTTAGTTCTAAATACATCTTGATATAATGGATTTAGTGATTTTCTAGTTGGGAAAAACCATATTAGTAAAAATACTATGATTAATATTATTAATAGTCTTAGAAGTAAACTTACTACTAAGCTTCTTTTTGGTGTTTGTTCTGTATTCATTTTTATATCCCCCTTATAATTATCTAACTCTTACTGGTGCAGCTAAATCAACTGGATCCGGATCATATTCTTCACCATTTTCCAAATTTGGTATAAATGGATTATCTTCACTATATTGTGGTGTACTTGGTTGTGATTGTGGTAAAACACTTTCACTTGCTGGTAAATCTTGTGATGAAGTTTCGTTTTGTTGATCATATTCTTCACCATTTGATGTATCTGGCACAAATGGATTACTTGAAGATTCATCTTGGGCTGGAGATTGTACTTCTTGTTGTGAAGCTTGATCTTCTCTATCATATTCTTCGCCTTTTGATGTATCTGGTACAAATGGGTTACTTGGTGTTTCCTCTTTCTGCTCTGGATACATACTATCCGCTAAAGCCTTGGCGTCTTTTCCATCTTTTGTTCCATATTCAATTCCTTTTTGAGCTCCTTCTTTTACACCTTGTTCATAAGAACTTAAGCAATCAGCATATAAACCACGGTTTGCTTCCACTAAAGCTTTTATTTGAGAGGAATAAGAATCCACAGTCAATAATGTATCATTAGCAAAAGCTCTATCTCTACTTGCTGTATAAGTTAAATTATAACCATCTTGAACTCCTTGTACTCTTGCTTGTTCTTGTCTATTAGCATTTTCTACTTCTTGTTTTGCAGCTTGTTCTGCTTGAACTACTTTTTCTTCTCCAACTTGTTCTACAGCTTCTTGTCTTGATACTTGTTGTGGTGCTGTAGTAGAAGGTGTAGTTGTTGTAGTTGTAGAACTTTGTGTTTTATCTACATATCCTGAAGTATTAATTTTTCTTTCATAAGAATACTCAATATTTCTATCTAAAGATTTAATATTTCTTTCATTTAAAGCTCTTGGAATTTGTTCAAAAGCAATTCCTGCTTCGCTTCTTCTTTCTTCAAATCTAAATGAGCCGTCTTCATTTTCTACTATGTAATTTTCACTTAGTAAATCATTGTTTGTTATTGCAGCTTCTATATCTTTGATTCTATCATTTACGGTTACAAAGTAAAGTGTTCCATTTAATTCTTGTAATAAATCTTTAAATGACATATTCTTTGCTTCATCACTAAATGATTCTACAACAACATCATCTGTTAAGATTCCTGTTATTTCCATATATGGAATACCAAGTGTTAAGATATATGATACTTCTTGTGGAGATGTTTTTGTTGCTGAATCAATGTCTGTTTTATCTTTTTCATAAATCTCTTTAAAGAAATCTAACATTTCATCTTTTCTTGTTTCTATATCTTTACCCTCAGCTTTGTTGTATGCTACTACTAAATCCCAGAATTTTTGGATTAGTTCTTGTCCAGCTTTACTATCACATAATTTGTAATCAGTTGGGATTTCTTTAGCACGCAAAGCATAATTTAACATAACTGGTATAACGTTTTCACGATAATCTTCTTTGAATTTTTCTTGGTTAAATAATTTGCTTCCACCATATATTTGAATAAATTCTTCATCGGTTAAATTGTAAGCATTTAAATATGCATGTAATGCCATTACTTCTTCTGTTGTTAAATAAAGTTGTTTATCTTTATCTTCTTCTTTTCTAATACTTGGTGCGAAGTAATTATTAAATTCATTTTGAAATTCATCAAAATTAATTGTTGTTATTAATTGAATATTACTTCTTAAATATTTTAATAGCTCTTCATAACTTAATCTTTGTGCTTCTAATTCTGTTAATAGATCTACATCATGGAAAAGTGATGTTTGCTCTTCATCAGGTAAGTCATTGTTGTTTTGTTTTTCACAACCAGTTAAGCCTGCTACTAAACCTAAAACTGCTAAAGCAGCAATACTAGAAGCAATTATTCTTCTATCAGATTTTACTGTTGTAATATTTTTAATTTTTTTATTAGTAAAATCTTCTTCTAGTTCAATGGTACTTTTTTTATTTTTAATTAGTTTTGGTGTTCTTTTTGTAGGTTGTTCATAATAAGCTTCTTCAAATACTTCTTTACCACCAACTATAGATAACACTCTGTCATAAAAAGCGTCTGCTGTTTCATTTTCTTGACGGCCATAAATCTTACCATTAAAAACAATTCCCACTAACTGTCCTTTTTTACCACGTTTGTCGTAGATTTTGCACATTTGTTTAATGTTTTTTCTCATTATATATTCCCCCTAAATAAATTGATAGTTTGTATTCTACCATTTTTTTCTGTTTTTGTCAAATTTTTTCCATAAAAAAATTCATAACATTGTTATGAACTTATTCTATAAAATAATATGCAGACTGCAGTCAGTATTATAATCAATAAAAATACTATAGAAATTATAAATAAATTACCTATTGCAGATTCTTTGTTTGAAATAACTTCTGGATAAATATCGTTTTGTCTTATAGCATTTATGTAGGAATATATTTTTTCATATATCTTTTCAGTTGGATTTATAATTGTTAGTGATGTTTTAATATTTGAAGTTACTATTGTATCACTATTAGAAAAATCATAGTTGTTGGTAGTATTATTTTCAAAATACGTTTCAATAATTTGAAATAATACTTCATTTTCAAAAAGATCTTTATTTGTATAGGTTATCTCTACTGGTAAAATTTCATTTTTTTCACTAGAAGCAAACTCTAATCTTATTATTTGGTTGTCTTCTTCAGTATAAGATATACTTATAGAAAATTTGTTTTGTTCATCAGAATAATCTTTGGCACGTCTTATATATTCTACAATTGATGTGGCGTGTAAGTTAGAGTATTCTTTCTTTTTAATAACTAACGCTGTTTGTCTTGCTGTTAATTCTAAACATTCAGTCAATAAATTTTCGATAAATTCACCAACATTTTTTGGTGTTCTTGGTAACTCTTTTAAATCATTTAATGTTGTTATAATCTCTTCATATGATGAATTGTTTTTTACTAAAGAATCCAATCTTTGAAAATTAGCTTTAGTTGGGTTGTAGTATTGTTTTAAAAAAGTTAACTTGCTTTCTATTTCACTTCTATCCATATGTTATCAACCTCGTATCTTATGTTAATTATATCAAATATGTTTATAAATGCAAATAGTTATTAACAATTTTTGTTAATAAATGTTGATTTTAAATCAATGTATATGTTTGTGAAAAATACTAATTTCTATTGTTTATTGTTTTTAAATAGTTTATTACAATAGAATAATTTAATTTATAAAAATCTGAATCAGTTTGATTTTTGGATACACACCAATATAAAGAAGTATATGAATCAAAAAGACTATAAAATTGGAGTTTTTCATTAAAATCATTATCAATATTTCTTACACTTTTATATCCTTTTAACAATATATCAAAGTTATCTTTATTAAAAAGTCTATTCATTTTTACAAAATCAAATATATAATCTCCATTTTTCATGCTTTCTAGGTCAATTATGCCCACATTGTCTTTAGCAGTAAAAATAACATTTCCGGGTCTAAAATCCATGTGCAATATACAATTTTTATAGTGATTGTTAATCTTCTTATCAATAAAATTCTTTAAAAAGATTTGTATTATTTCATTATTTTTTTTACCAAATAGTTTTTCAAGAACGTCATGTGTTTTATTTAAACAATTTTTTAAATAAATAATCCAAGAATTATCATCTTTATCTATAATTGGGCAATTGTGGATATTACCAAGTAGTTTTCCTATATTAAATATTTGTTTATTTGTTAAGCTATTACAATTTTCATCATATATATTTTTACCTTCAAAAAATGTTAATATATTATATTCTATACTGTTTATTTGTCCACTGCACAATACCTTTGATGTTGGGACATAGTTATATAAGTAATTATAATATTTACTTTCATTTATTCTTTTTTGATGATTATTTGAGATTTTTAGAATATATTTGTTCTTGTCATCATTAATAACATAAACATGTGAATTATAAGAGTTGTTGGCTCGTGTAACTTTTTCCACTTTGATATTAATTGTTTTAAAAATATCCTTTATTTCTTTTTCAGTCATAACTACCTCTTTTTATATTTTTTCTAGTTACCCCCATACTATCTTTTTATTTTCCATAGTTACTTCGTTTTCTACACATACAAAAATGTGTTATTCTTTATTTATATAATAACACACTTTTATTTTGCTTTAAAACATTATTTTATGGATTTTATTTCATCAATACTTAATGATGTTATTTCACTTACCTTTTTTATATCCATACCTTCTTTTAAAAGGTTTTTAGCTGCTTGTTTTAATTGATTAATGCCTTGAGAAAGTCCTTGATTATATCCACTATCATGACCAGATTTATAGCCATTATCATGTCCCTCATTATAGCTTCTTTTCTCTATCTCATCTATCATTGCTAGTCTTAACTTTTCTTGATCAACTTCATAATCATATAATCCTAGTACTTCATCATCTGTACTTGCTTTTTCCATATCGTTCCTGAATCTCCTTAATATAGCTTCTTTGTCTGTGAGTTCTTTTATTTCTTCTTCTTTTAAGATACCCACCAACAAAAGCTTCTCATAACTTTTTAGTTCAGTTTTATTATACAATTTTTCTTTTATTAAGGGAATACTTATTATGTATATTTTTATTTTATCTGTCAATATTGTTCCATCACTTTTATCTACTAATTGGAAATCTTAAATTTTGTCAAGACATCGTGACCCCAAAGTAGAAAATAATTAATTTTCTACTGTGTAGATAGACATTAAGGACAA